>NZ_JANBOB010000024.1:0-48765 GCF_035615195.1 Acinetobacter sp. IK31
TATTAGAGCAAATACTCTACGCTCAACCTATATTTCTTTCTTCTTATTTGCTTTGATTACTTTTTCATTATTACGATGATTAGATTGTTCCACGTGGAACGTTGAATTGTTTTTGTAATCCTTAAATAAAAAAAGCAGGATTACTCCTGCTTTTTATCACGACACAACATTCTTAGTCAGTAAACGTTACACGTGCAATTGCTTTTTTACCTGACTGGATAATGAAAGTACCGTTTTCTTTTACAGAGAAACTTGCATCAACAGCTTTCCAGTCAACTTTTACTGCACCACGAGCTACCGCATCTTTTGCAGCTGCTGCATTTGGATTCAGGCCTGCTAAACGTAGAATCGTGGCAATAAAGATTTCTCCACCAAACTCACCACGTGAAATAGTCACTTCTGGGGTATCTTCGGGTACTTCACCTTCTGTAATAAGGTTGCCAGCACTTTTATGTGCATTAGCTGCAGCTTCTGCATCATGGAAACGTTCAACTAGTTCAAGTGCAAGAATACGTTTTACTTCTTGTGGATTACGACCAGCAGCAATTTCATCTAATAAGGTTTTGATCTCATCTAGAGATTTAAAACTGAGTAAATCGAAATAGCGTTCAATTAAAGAATCAGGCATTGATAAAACTTTTTGGTACATTGCCCCTGGTGTATCAAATACACCAATGTAGTTACCCAAAGATTTAGACATTTTATTTACGCCATCTAAACCTTCTAGAATCGGAACAGTGATACACACTTGTGATTCTTGACCATAACGACTTTGTAAAGTACGACCCATAAGTAAATTAAAGGTCTGGTCTGTACCACCTAATTCTACGTCAGCTTCAAGTGCAATAGAGTCATAGCCTTGAACTAAAGGATATAAAAACTCGTGGATTGCGATCGGCTGGTGGTTGCTATAACGCTTTGTAAAGTCATCACGCTCTAACATGCGAGATACAGTTTGTTGGCTTGCTAACTGAATAAGGTCAGCAGCAGACTTTTGATTAAACCATTCTGAGTTAAAACGTACTTTTGTTTTATTCGGGTCTAATATTTTGAAAACTTGTTCTTGATAAGTTTTAGCGTTGGCTTCTACTTGTTCACGTGACAATGGCGGGCGTGTTGCGCTTTTACCTGTCGGGTCGCCAATCATGGCAGTATAGTCACCAATCAAGAAGGTTACTTCATGACCCAAATCTTGGAACGTTTTTAATTTATTAATAAGAACAGTATGTCCTAAGTGTAAATCTGGTGCTGTAGGGTCAAAACCAGCTTTAATTTTAAGAGGACGGTTCTCTTTGAGCTTTTTCAGTAAATCTTCTTCTGAAATAATTTCGTGCGTGCCTCGTTGGATGAGGGCAAGCTGTTCTTCGGCGGGCAAGAAATTTGACATCACAAAACCTAAACACATCAGTTATTCAATTTGTGCGATATACTAACATTTTTTCAGCGTCTTGCAGGGGAAGTTGCATATGAGCGCAATCTATATCGGCGTAATGACTGGCACTAGTATGGATGGTGTGGATATTGTTGCGGCTTCATTTGAGCCACTACAGCTTCATGCCACTCTTACAGTTCCATTTGAACCCGAGTTACGTGATGAGCTTATGGCATTAACTTTACCCGATGACAATGAAATTGACCGCATGGGTAAAGCTGATGTTGCTCTAGCGAAAATGATTGGTCATGGTATTAATACTCTCATTGAAAAACATCAATTAGATCGTAGTCAAATTAAAGCGATTGGTTCACATGGGCAGACAATTCGTCATCGCCCAGAGCATGGTTTTACTTTACAAATTGGTGATCCGAATATCATTGCAGAAATCACTCAAATTCCTGTCGTTTCTGATTTTCGTCGCAGAGATATGGCAGCTGGCGGTCAGGGTGCACCATTAGTTCCAGCTTTCCATCAAGCATTATTTCAGCACCCAAGTATTCATCGTGTGATTTTAAATTTGGGTGGTATTGCCAATGTGAGTATGCTACCTGCCAACAATGCAGATGGTGTATTTGGTTTTGATACAGGCCCCGCAAATATTTTGATGGATGCGTGGTGTCATCGCCACACGGGTCATCCATATGACGAAAATGGCGATTGGGCAGCTTATGGACACCCTATCCGCTCTTTACTCGACCGTCTTCATGCACATGAATATTTTTCTAAAGAACCACCGAAAAGTACAGGACGTGAAGATTTCAATATTGACTGGTTAGATGATCAGTTAATCGATTGGCGAAACGATTTAACTTATGATGAGTTGGAAGACACACCTGAAAACATTCAAGCCACCTTATTAAAGCTTACTGTGCGTGCCATTCAAAAAGCGATTTACCGTTCTGAGATGGAAACAGGTGAAGTATATGTATGTGGTGGTGGTGCTTATAACTCTTATTTATTAGAACAATTACGTTGGCGTTTACGTAAACACAATTGGTCAGTTCAACCTACAGATGTGTTAGGACTATCCCCGACTTGGGTCGAGGCTACAGCGTTTGCTTGGTTAGCAATGCGTTTTGTAAACGGATTAAGTGGTAATTTGCCAGCGGTAACAGGTGCTTCGGATTTCAGAATTTTAGGGACGATCACGGCAGTATAAAGCTATTTATTGATTTGATTGGTCAGATTCGACCTCATAGCACATTTACTGACCCGAAATGCTGTTATTTAAATGAGTATAAAAACTCATGATAAATGCCGACAAAAATAATTTAAGGCATGTTTTCATGGATCTGACCAAACGTATTCATCAATACACACGTGGGGCTTGGACATTCGATGTAATTGATTCCGGCCCTATATAGATGGTCCACTCGTTGTTTTATTGCATGGTTTTCCAGAAACTGCTCATAGTTGGGAGCAAACCTCCAAGTTATTGCATCAACATCAATTTAGAACACTTGCAATTCATCAACGCGGTTATAGCTTAAATGCTAGACCTCAAAGCCGATTTCAATATTCACTGAGTGAACTTGTAGAAGATGTTGCAAGTTTTATTAAGCAATTAGATCAACCCGTCTATTTAATTGGGCATGACTGGGGATCGGCAATCGCTTCAGGCGTAGCAATGAAGTATCCACAATATATTCAACATCTCACTTTAGTTTCAGTTCCTCACCAAGCTGCATTTTTAAAAGCCTGCCTAAGCAGCAGCCAACTCTTTAAATCTTATTATTTTGCAGTTTTTCAGCTTCCTCTTCTTCCTGAATTTTTATTTAAAAAGTTGCCTAAATTAGGTCGTAAATTTCTTAAGTCATCTGGTATGACCGAAGAGCAAATTGCGATATTTGAGGCTGAGTTTATAAAGGAAAATAGATTATCTACGGCGTTGAATTGGTATCGTGGCTTTTTTTGGGATAAGCCTCAAAGCCCGTTTAAAACAATAGATGTTCCTACTCTTTTTATTTGGGGTAAACATGATATTGCCGTTACAGAAAAAAGTGCCAAGTTAAACTCAAGTTATTTTAAAAATAGTTATAACGCAGTTTTTATGGATGCTTCGCATTGGATTCCATATCAGAATGCACCTGAACTTGTGCAATACTTTTTAGAATCTATCCGTGAAAAGTAATGATCTGATCAATAAAAAAAACCTCTCAAAACAGAGAGGTTTTTAAATTTTAAAATTCTTTTTAAATCGAGAACGAAGAACCACAACCACATGTTGTTGTCGCATTCGGGTTTTGTATGATAAAACGTGACCCTTCAAGGCCTTCTACATAGTCAACCACTGAGCCAATTAAATATTGGTAACTGAGCGAGTCAACAAGCATTTTTACATCGCCATTTACAAATTCTGCATCATCTTCATTTGCGCTTTCAGCAAAATTAAAGCCATATGAAAACCCTGAACACCCGCCTCCTGTCACATATACACGTAACATGAGATCGTCATTCCCTTCACTATCACGGAGTTGGCGTACCTTATTGGCAGCATTATCTGTCAAAACTAGAGCTTGGGCATTCATGAGATTGTTCCTCGGATTTTGCTGTGTCTTTCAAAATAAAAAAGACCCTATATTGAGTATAGCATAATCAATATAGGGTCTGTCTTCGAAGTTTAAAGCTAATCTTGAGTGTTTTTATCAAGATTATTTGTAATTCTCGTCTTGCAAGCCACATTCAAAGTTTTTAGCATCTTGCTTACAGCGGAATTGCCATAATAATTTCATCATACGTTTATCATATACACCACGTTGTGTAAGGCTAATTCGTGACTCACGCATCAGCTTTTGGTAACCCGGTTTATCTGCTGGTGGAACATCCATCCAGTATTTTTGTGGAATATCAGCTTTCATTTTACCTAAAATGGTAAAGGCACGTGGTAACTGACCCGAAACCCACTCTCTAGATTTCTGACCAAAACCAGCTGGGAACTTATCAGGACGGATAATAATATTTCCTGTCACTTGTAAGATCGGATAGTTCACGATCGCCCCTTTTGTCCCTAAACCTTTTTGTAGTTCCAAAGGTTTAAAGGCCGCCGCTGGCGCACCAATAATGTCTACCTGATGGTTATTAAATTTAGCACCGAAATTTGTTATATCGGCACTAACAGCCTGCGCCCCTACCTGCTGAACCATAATCTTTTGCGCTTCATCATAATCAAGAACAGCAATTTTTTTACCTGCGGCTTTTGCTACTGTATTGATGCTACGGTCATTTACTAACAGATAGGCATCTCCAACTGGTATAACACCTACAACCTCATAGCGGCCATTAACCATATATTTACTAAAAGTCGAACTTGCCAGACCTTGCATCACTTTTACAGCAAGCTTGAGGTCAGGAATGGCACCAATGGCATCTAATGAGCCTGTAAAAGAGTTAAATTGACGACCACGCATGCCTGATACACTAATACCGTCACATTTGCCTGCTTTAAAATCTTCGGCAATCACGGCTTCATTTTGGTTTACTTTAAGTTCGATATCAGCTCCCCAAGTTTTAGCGGCAAGTTGATAGTCCTTCATCAGCGCATATACATCACCATTTTTACCAACGAAGTCAAAAACACATACTGTTTGTTTAGCCTGAGCTGCAAAAGAAACTGTTGTAAGTCCCATCGCAAGTAATAGCATTTTGGAAAATTGCATATTCTTTTTCCTTTCCTTGTGGAGTTTTTGTTTTTCGATACCAAGAAATTTCACACCGAAATGGTATGAATCGGATAGGCTTCATATAAAAAATCATGTTGAAGATATTTTTACGGATCCATTTTGCTTTTATGATTTTATTTTCATTAAAAATAGATAGCGATTGACCTACCTATTCGCAATTATTTTAATCACAGAAGTCCTTAGTCCTTTTTTATACCTTCATGTTTCCTTATGAAGTTTTTATCTAAATTTAGCTTAACGTCTTTCTGGTTAACAACAATGGCAGAAATGACAGCACCTATAAAACAAAAAGCCTAGAACTAAGTCTAGGCTTTTTGAGAGAAATTAGGATTATTCACCAGGCATTGAACATTCAAAGTTAGCCTTGTCTACAGAACAACGTGCTTTTTTCAATACAGACATCATTCCGGCATCGTAAACACCGCGTTTAGTTAAGTCCATACGGCCATCACGCAACATTTTTTGATACTTAAGTTTGTCTTCTGCACTTAAATTCATTTTGTATTTGCCAGGAATCTGAGCTTCTAAACGGTTGATCATTGCAAAGTTCTTAGGTAACTGTTTAACAAACCAGTCACGAGATTTTTGACCAAAACCAGCTGGGAATTTATCAGAACGTAATACTAGATCTGCTGTAACGTGCAATACAGGGAAGTTCCACATTACACCGTTTGCACCTAAACCTTTATTTAACTCTAATGGTTTATAAGCGTAAGCAGGCGCACCAACCATATCTACTTGGCCATTATTAAATTTAGCAGCAAAGTTTGAGATATCAGAAAGAACTGCTTGAGCACCTACACGTTGCACCATAATTTTTTGTGCATCGTCATAACCTAATACCGCGAATTTTTTACCCGCAGCTTTTTCAACAGAGTTAATGTTTTTGTCACGTACGAAAATGAACGCTGAACCTAGCGGAGAAATACCAGCAACTTCGTATTTTTTACCACCCATATTAGTGGTCATTTTTGCAGCATTACGCGCATCTAATACATAAGTAATTGCACGTTGAGCGATTTGGTTATTTGGAACACCGCCAAGTGAGTCGATAGATCCTGCGAATTTGTTATATTGGCGGGCACGCATTGCTGTCATTGCTACAGCATCACATTTACCAGCTTTAAAATCATTGTCTGCGACAGCCTCGTCCTGACGAGGTACCAAGTTAATTTCAGTACCCCAGCCTTTTGCAGCTAGAGCCCATTCTTCCATCATTTTATATGAGTCGCCTGCTTTTCCTAAGAGGTCGAATACACATACGGTACTCGCTGCTTGCGCTGAAGCAGAAAAACCAACAACAGAAGCGGCAGCCATAGCAAGTACGATTTTTTTCATTTTCTTCATCCTTCCACGGAATAGATTTTTTGTTTGAAGTTTCCTTTCAAAGACAGATATTAATCATGTTTTCTACAAAAAAATAGAGCTTTTACTCAATTTTTTTTACTCTCTTGGACCATTGTTTGTCTGCTATAAATTATTTACTAGCCAGAAAAATGGCTGATTTTGCGTAAGTTATTTTTTATATTCATAATTTTCATATCCATATTTAGTTTTGAAATATATGTAGCGTTTTTGTGATGAAAAAATAATCTACTCTCCAGTCAGTGTGCATTCGAAATTTGTCCGCTCAATTGTACAACGGGCACGCTTCAGTACATTCATCATTGTCACATCATATACGCCCTGTTTTGTTAATTTGAGACGTCCTTCACGCAAAAGTTTTTGGTATTTAGTTTTATCTTCTGTTGAAAAACTCATTCTAATTTTTGAGGGTACATTCATTTCTAGCCGTTTAATCATGGCAAAGTTCTGAGGTAATTGTTGTATAAACCAATCGCGGGACTTTAGGCCAAAATCCGCAGGGAACTTATCACTTCGCGTAATTAAATCTCCAGTGACATTTACGACTGGAAAGTTAAACATAGCTCCATTTGTTCCAATACCTTTGCCAATCTCTAATGGTTTATAAGCATAGGCTGGAGCGGCAATTGCATCGACTTGCCCACTATTAAACTTTTTCACAAAATCGGTTATTTCAGAGAGGATAGGCTCAGCCCCTACACTTTCTACCATAATTTTTTGAGCAAGGTCATAATGTAAAATAGCGAATTTTTTACCTTTTACTTTTTCGATCGAATTAAGGCTCTTATCTCTTACAAATAAATAAGCCAAACCAATCTGAACAATACCAACAACCTCATAGTTCGTTCCATTTTGGATAGTTACTAAGCGCTGTTTATTGCGTTTATCTAGAACATAACTAATTGCTTTTTGGGCAATAGCGTTACTCGTCACACCACCAATTGCATCGATAGAACCCGCAAATTTATTATAATTTCGCGCGCGCATTGAAGTCATATAAGCTGCATCACATTTGCCTTCACGCAGTTTACGGTCAACCAGACCTTCATCTTGAAATGGAATT
Source organism: Acinetobacter sp. IK31 (assembly GCF_035615195.1). Classification (NCBI taxonomy): domain Bacteria; kingdom Pseudomonadati; phylum Pseudomonadota; class Gammaproteobacteria; order Moraxellales; family Moraxellaceae; genus Acinetobacter; species Acinetobacter sp. IK31. The sequence goes on from NZ_JANBOB010000024.1 coordinate 7,544, forward strand.
AAAGTGATATCAGCTTGCCAGCTTTTAGCTGCAAGTGCCCACTCTTCCATCATTTTATAAGATTCCCCTGATTTTCCTAATAGATCAAATACACATACATTTTGTCCCGCATGTGCTGTCCCCATAGCACAGCAAAATACTGTACTCATCATCCCCAATCCCTTTTTCATTTTACTTTCCTTAGTCTGGTTTTATTAGTAGCTTATTAATTAACCAAATTTTAAACTGTTTTTATTTTAGTCATATTTTTTTTAAATGTGTTCTATCTTATTCAATATTTTGAAAATTTCGGATGAATAGCTGAGTCTAAAGTTTTTCTATTTCTATAATTATTGTCTGCTTCTAACTAAAATCCGGAAAGTTTTGTTTTCATCGGCAGTTCTCTTTAAAATACAGCATCCCTAACTCACCTCGATACAATAAGATGATTCAATTTGACCAAGTTTCTTTACGCCGCGGTGGACGTGTTCTATTTCAAAAAGCGTCTATGCAATTACACCCAGGCTGGAAGATTGGTCTGACGGGAGTGAATGGTGCAGGCAAATCCACCTTATTTGCAGCTTTACTTGGAAGTTTAGGTGCCGATGAAGGTTCGCTGACTCGCCCTTCAGGCTGGATCGTGGCGCATATGGCGCAAGAAGTAAAAGCACTGGACATGTCTGCAATCGATTTCGTTCTTTCAGGTGATGAAGAGTTTTGGGATATTCAAAATAAGCTTACCCAACCCGACCAACTTACTGACTCTGAACTGGCTCAATTGCATGGTCGCTTTGATGAAATTCATGGTTATTCAGCACCATCTAAAGCGGCTCAACTCATGGCTGGTCTTGGTTTTCTAGAAAATCAATTGCGTTTAAACGTTGCGAGTTTCTCTGGTGGATGGCGTATGCGTTTAAATTTGGCGCGTACCCTAATGAGTCGTTCAGATTTATTATTACTAGATGAACCAACAAACCACTTAGACTTAGATGCAATCTTGTGGTTAGAAGATTGGCTTAAAGCTTATGAAGGTACACTCATTTTAATTTCGCATGACCGCGACTTTTTAGATGCGATTACAGATCATATTCTGCACATTGAAAATCAGGAACTCACCCTTTACACCGGAAACTACTCTACATTTGAAACTACGCGTAGTGAACGTCTTGCTCAGCAGCAACAAGCTTTTGAGAAGCAAGAAGAAACACGTGCTCACCTACAAAAATTTATTGATCGTTTTAAAGCAAAAGCGACGAAAGCTCGTCAAGCACAAAGTCGAATTAAACAACTTGAGCGCATGCAAGAGCTCGCTCCAGCCCATATTGATACACCTTTCACTTTTAGTTTCCGTGAACCGACCAAAATGAGTTCGCCGTTACTGACTTTAGACAATGCCAGCATTGGTTATGGCGATAAACAAATCGCCGAAAAAATCAGATTACAAATTACACCAACCTCTCGTATTGGTTTACTTGGTATGAACGGCGCAGGTAAATCGACCCTAATTAAGAGCTTAGTAGGTGATTTACCGCTCTTAGCTGGTGAACGCAAGGCATCAGAGTTACTTAATATTGGTTACTTTGCACAGCACCAAATGGATGCTTTAGATGGCCATGCTACTCCAATGTTACAAATTGCCCGTTTAGCCGATAAAAAAATTAGTGAAGCGTCTTTACGTTCTTTTTTAGGTAGTTTTGGCTTTAGTGGCGAACGCATGGATACACCATGTGAAACCTTTTCTGGTGGAGAGCGTGCTCGTTTGGCCCTTGCACTGATTGTATGGCAGCGTCCAAATGTTTTGATTCTGGATGAACCGACGAACCATTTAGATCTTGATATGCGTCATGCATTGAGCATGGCATTACAAGATTTTGAAGGCGCTGTCGTACTGGTTTCCCACGAACGTCAACTCATTGCAAGTGTTTGTGACGAGCTTCTTTTGGTACACGGCGGGAAATGTACCGAGTTTGAAGGTGATTTACAGGATTATGCAAAATGGCTACGTGAAGCACGTCAGCAACTCATCAATGCTCAAACTACTGTAGGGCAGAATAATTCTTCCTCTGCCGCTCCTGCCCCAGCTAAAGTCGATAAAGAAGCACAGCGTAAAGAAGCAGCTCGCCGTCGTGAACAAACTCGACCTATTCGTAAAAATATCGAAAAAATTGAGTCTCAAATTGAGAAACTTCAACTACAACTTGCCAAAATTGAAGAGTCTTTAGCAGATACATCTTTATATGATGCAGCACGTAAAGATGATCTACTCAAGCTTATGAATGAACAGACTGAGCTGAAAGCTAAACTTGAGCAATATGAAGAACAGCTTTTAGAACTTATGATGGAATTAGAAGAGATGGAAGCCTCTTTTGATTAATCTATTTTTCAAAATAAAAAAGCCGATTTCTTAATCGGCTTTTTTATTCATTAATAAGGGGTATAAAAAGCCCCTAATTCATTTAAATTGGTATTGATTGGCAAAGGCCAAACATTGCTTGATAAACTATCCGCAATATATAGATCATAACCACCACGATTTCCAGTTTGTCCCGCAAGAGAAACCACTATGTAACGCTGGTCTAAAGGTGCTGGGTCTGATGTATCTACAACAGTGCTGTTAAATGGCAACCGTGTGGTTTGTTTAGTACTCGTATCATAAACATAAATCTGATCATGTTCATTTGTTGCGCTATACCAGCGTACATATAAAAATCGGCTTCCCTGCCACCATACTGGATAATATGAGGCAATATTAGTCAACTGCGTATCATATGCACCTGACTGATCAATACTAAAAATTCTAGAATTACTACTCGCACCTTTGGCATATAAGATTTGCGTAGTATTGACCATTGGATAAGGCATAGACTCTTCGATATCCCAACCATTTTGAGTGACTGAAGTAATTGCACGATCAGTCATTTTGACGATTTTTAAATCACCATTTTGCTTAAAAATAATACGTTGATTATCTATAAATTTTGGATCTTCATCCCGTTTATTATTTCCCTGAGTCAGATTAATAGGTAATTCCGTACTTCCTACTTTCCAGGCATACACATCCCATGCATCGCCATAATACTGTCCAGAATTAACCCCCATGAAAGTGAGCCATTTCCCATCTGGAGAAAAATGGCCATTCATCATATGGTCAATTTTCCAATTTGCGCCCAGTAATGTGGTTTGCTGCGTGGTGAAATTATAAAGATAAAGCTTACTGTCCCATGCGTCATAATCACTATAACGATGAAATACTAGTTTTCCATAAAAGGTCGGGGCTGTAGCAGCATGCAGTTGAAATAAGCAATTAAAAAACATGATTCCAATGCATAAGAGTTTTTGTGTTTTTTTCAAAATTATATTCTCTTGATATAAATGGAAAATACCATCTGAATGAAAGTTTAAAAGTTCGTTTCTTATAAAAAAAAGGCTTTGTCTTAAATTAAACAAAGCCTTTTCTTAATCATCATAAAAAAGAATTATCTAAATTTTTTATGATTTTCATTTCGAATTTTGACTAAATTGATTGCTTCAGTTTTTGCTTGATCTAACTGTCCGTGCTCAACCAATACTGTTACTTTATCAATTTCAGCAACAAGCTGATCTAAACCAGCTTGGTACTCTTTTATCTGTACATTTTCTGCAGGTAAACCTTCGAGTTTATGCGGCAAATATTGCTTAGAAGAAACCGTTGCTTCACGCATTACAACAAGTTGTTGTTTCGCATTAGCAGCATCTTTCGCTTCAGCAAATGCTTTAGTGCTCTTAGCTAAAGTTTTCATATTCGTTTCTAAATCAGCTGCCCAAACCGCAGAGCTTCCTAAAAACACACATGAGATTAACAAGCCTGCTAATAATTTCTGACCCATCATCTTCTCTCCCTAGACTGATTTAGAATCATGTTATGAATTAAGCATCAATATCTGCATTTAAAGCATTCTCTTCAATGAATGCACGACGTGGTTCCACATCATCGCCCATTAAGCAAGAGAACATACGATCTGCTTCAATTGCATCGTCAATGGTTACCTGCAACATATGACGGTTATCAGGATCCATTGTCGTTTCCCAAAGCTGTTCAGCATTCATCTCGCCAAGACCTTTATAGCGTTGGATCATCATACCGCGGCGCGAATCTTGCAAAATGTGTTGCCAAACCTGATGGAAGTTAGCCACTTGAATACGACGGTCACCTTTTTGTAAATAGGCTCCATCTTCAATTAAACTGAACCAGCTTTTCGAGTTTTTCAATAAACGTGCATATTCAGCTGAATTTAATAAACCTGCATCAAGCAAATAGGCGTGTGGCAAGTTATGAACATATACTGTAATACGTGGCCAATAATGTGCAGATTTTTCACCTTGAGCATTTTCGCGTTCAAACGCTTCAAGCGTAATTTCCGGGCGTAAACTTGGCTGTAATTTAACAACTGTTTCACGTACTTTCTCAGTCCATTGCTCTACATAAGCTTGATCATGATTTTGATCAGCTTTAAATGCTTCTACTTCAAGTAAAGCATCAAGTAAGCTTGCTGGATAACGCAACGTTAAGCGCTGTAAGCTCTTTTGTGAAACTTGGTAATCCTGAATAACCTTTGCAAGTGCTACACCAGTAATTGCAGGAGCTTCAGCATTGATATGTAACGACAGTTCATCAATTGCATTCGAAATTAGGTAGTTTTCCAATGCATCATTATCTTTGATGTATTGTTCTTGCTTGCCTTTTTTCAACTTATATAAAGGTGGCTGTGCAATATAGATATATCCACGCTCAACCAACTCTGGCATTTGACGGAAGAAGAACGTTAACAACAAGGTTCGAATGTGCGAACCATCAACGTCGGCATCGGTCATGATAATAATTTTATGATAACGTAACTTATCAGGATTATATTCTTCGCGGCCAATACCACAGCCAAGTGCGGTAATTAAAGTACCCACTTCCTGACTAGAAATCATTTTGTCAAAGCGTGCACGTTCAACGTTCAGGATTTTACCTTTCAACGGCAAAATAGCCTGCATTTTACGGTTACGACCTTGCTTGGCACTACCACCCGCCGAGTCACCCTCGACAAGATATAATTCAGAAAGTGCTGGATCTTTTTCCTGACAATCTGCCAATTTACCTGGTAAACCAGCAATATCAAGTGCGCTCTTACGACGCGTCATTTCACGCGCTTTACGTGCGGCATCACGAGCACGTGCGGCATCAATAATTTTACCTGCAATTGACTTCGCAGCTTGTGGATTTTCAAGTAAGTAAGCTGAGAACTCTTTGTTCATCGCTTGCTCAACCGCCGGCTTTACTTCACTTGATACCAGTTTTTCTTTGGTTTGAGATGAGAATTTCGGATCAGGTACTTTTACCGAAATAATAGCCGTCAAACCTTCACGTGCATCGTCACCCGTTACATTAACTTTTTCTTTCTTGAGAATATTTTCACTTTCAAGATATTGGTTTAAACCACGAGTCAAAGCTGCACGGAAACCAGCTAAATGGCTACCGCCATCTTTTTGAGGAATGTTATTGGTAAAGCAACGAACATTTTCTTGATAACTTTCATTCCACTGCAAGGCTACTTCTACGCCAATACCGTTATCTGTATCCGCAGTAAAATGGAAAATCTCATTTAGATGAGTTTTACCTTCGTTAATGTATTTTACAAACTCAGATAATCCACCTTCGTAATCATATACATGTTCAAGGTTAATACGTTCATCACGCAAAACAATACGTACGCCTGCGTTTAAGAATGAAAGCTCACGTAAACGACGCGCTAGAATTTCTACGTTAAAAATGGTTTGAGTAAATGTTAGTTCACTTGGCCAAAAGCGTACCGTTGTACCGCTCTTATCCGTTTCACCAATCACACGTAATGGGTATTGCGGATCACCATGTTGATATTCTTGCTCATGCACTTGACCAGCACGAGAAATCATTAAATGTAATTTACGCGACAGTGCGTTTACTACAGAAACACCTACGCCGTGTAAACCACCGGAAACCTTATAACTGTTGTCATCAAACTTACCGCCTGCGTGCAGAATGGTAAGAATTACTTCCGCTGCTGAAACACCTTCTTCAGGGTGAATATCGGTAGGAATACCACGGCCATTATCGGAAACACTTACTGATTCATCTTCATGAATAGTGACAATAATTTCATCACAGTGACCAGCTAAGGCCTCATCGATTGCATTATCGACTACCTCGAATACCATATGGTGTAAACCGGTACCGTCGTCTGTATCCCCAATATACATACCTGGACGTTTACGAACTGCATCTAATCCACGTAATACTTTAATACTAGAGGAATCATAAGCCTTTTCATTGGTTTGTTCTGTTTGAGAGGCTGATTGAGACTCTGAACTCATGGTTTCTCCCTAGCAAATATAGATTTATTCAAAGATGGGTAACATCAAAAAATTATGGTGAAGCAAGACTAACTTGACCGGATTCAACACTGAATAATTGATATGAAATAGACAAATCATGTAAATGTTTTTTTACCAATGCATGATCTAAAGTTGTCATAAAAACCTGGCTACCAAGTTGGCTTAATCGTTCAATTAAACGTTGTTGTGCGGTTAAGTCTAATTCTGCTGTCAGATCATCTAATAATACCACAGTTTCCTTATTACTCGCATGCAACATTGCAATTTGTGACAGTTTTAAGGCAATAATCAGGAGTTTTTTCTGACCTCTTGATAAAACCACGTCAGCATGTCCATAAGGGGTTTTTAAGCGTAAATCTGCTCGATGTGGACCATATTCGGTATAACGTCGTTCGATGTCTTTTTGGTGTTGATTAAGCAGATCTTGCATGAGTCCCTGCTCTGTATGAAAACCTGGACTGTATTCCAGTTCAATTTCAAGATCAGGCAGTAATTGACTTAAATCATTTTGAAAAAAGACATTCCATTGTTCCACAATACCCAAGCGTTGAGAGTGTAAAATTTCACCATAGTCACTCAGCATTTTATTCCAAGGCTCTAAATCAGCCAAAGACAAATTCCGTCGGGTTTTAAGTAACGTATTTCGCTGTTTTAATGCACGCGAATAGTATTGCCATGCAAAATAAAACTCAGGTTCCACGTGGAACATCAGCCAATCCAAAAGTTGGCGCCGAGGTTTTGCCCCATGGTCAATAATATCTGTACTTTGTGGATCAAGATGCTGCAAAGGAAGTAATTTAGCAAGTTGGCCTTGGGTAGCCACGGTATCGCCATTGACCTTCATCAATTGCTCACCAGATGCCAACTTTTGCATGCCAATTTTTTCAGTTGTAGATTGCGCAAAGACTATCGCATCTTCGGCAGCATACTGAATATAATTTTTAGGAATATGAGTGCGGAATGAACGCCCTGTTGCAAGCAAATGAATTGCTTCCAGAATTGAGGTTTTTCCTGAACCATTGGCGCCATAAAATATATTAAACGGTTGCAATCCTTGGAGTGCAACCGTTTTTAAATTACGCACACGTTCAATATTTAAGCGCGTAAGATGCATATAAGATAACCAGACTATACACGCATCGGCATAACTACATAAGTTTGATCAGCATGGGCCGGATCTTGAACTAAAACAGACTGATTTGCCTCACTCATACTCATATTTACATCATCGCCATCAAGTACACTCAATACTTCAAGTAAATATTGCGCATTAAATGACATTTCGAGCGGTATATTTTGATATTGAATAGCTAAATCTTCAATAGCCTCATCTTGCTCAGGGTTATTCGCACGAAGCTGTAAAGAATCCTGATTAAAGTTCAAGAAAACACCACGCAACTTTTCATTACTCAAAATTGCGACACGCTGTAATGATTGCTTAAATACATCATGGTTAATTAATACATGCTTATCGCCACCACGTGGAATTACACGACGATAATCAGGGAATTTTCCATCAATCAATTTTGTAGTAAAACGAACAGTAATATCACCCTGTTCCTTATCACGACTTGGCGTATTGATGGTTACATTTAACAACTCACGACCAATCAGCAAAGTTAATTGTTCATCTTCAATACTCAGTAAGCGCTGTAATTCACCCACAGCTTTACGCGGTACAATGGCCTGAACCAATTGAGATGATGTAGAAGAAGCCGTAATTTCACAAAGTGCTAAACGGTGACCATCTGTTGTTACTGCACGCAATTGATTTTCATCAATTTCCAATAAAGTACCCGTTAAATAGAAACGTACATCTTGTACAGCCATCGCAAAAGCAGTTTTTTCAAATAAACGCTTTAACTCACGTTGGGTTACATGTACTTGAGTGCCTTGACTATTTTCAGTCGTCAATAATGGATAATCTTCTGCTGGTAAAGTTCCTAATACGAAACGGCTATTACCAGACTTTAAGATACATCTTTGATCTTCAGTAATTTGTAAATCAATTAATGCAGCTGTAGGCAATGATTTACAAATTTCCATTAACTTACGGGCAGGGACTGTGGTTTCCCCTGCTTCAAGGCATGCCCCTTCTGTTAAAACAGTGCTCGCAACCAGTTCGACTTCTAGATCAGAACCAGTAATGGTGAGCGCCTGAGCATTAGTCTGAATTTTGACGTTTGAAAGAATATTCAATGTATGACGACGTTCTACTGCACCGACAACATGCGATAAAACATTGAGTAAACTTTCTTTAGCGATTTTCAAACGCACGATTCATTCCTCTAGCAACTTGGAGCAAATATTTCATTTTTTAGCTGTGTACTATGCTGCACTTGCGTAGACTTTGCAACAAGGTCTTATTATTTCATTAACTCTGAAGTAGACGCAGTAGATTTTTATAATCTTCATCAAAAATTGGATCTTCTCCACGCAGACTGGCTACTTTTTCACAAGCATGCATCACAGTACTGTGATCGCGCCCACCAAAAGCCATTCCAATTTCTGGAAAACTATCACCAGTCAACTCACGAGCAAGTCCCATTGCCAACTGACGTGGTCGGGCATAAATTCGCGTACGTTTCGGTCCTACTAATTCTTTTAATGGGATACGGAAATATTCACTAACCACACGCTGGATATTTTCTACGCTAATTGTTCGTGCACGGATAGCCAACACATCTTTTAAAGACTCACGAACAACATCAAGATCGATTGGCGCACCTTTAAAACGGGAAATTGCAACGACTTTATTAAGTGCCCCTTCAAGTTCACGCACGTTCGCAACAACTTGTTGTGCAATAAATAATGCACAATTTCGAGGTAAATCAACGCCGCTATTTTCCGCTTTCTTTAATAAAATTTCGATACGAGTTTCAATATCTGGTGGTTCAACACCTACTGAAAGTCCCCAAGAAAAACGGGAAACTAAACGCGGATCTAACTCTGTTAATTCTTTTGGATAACGGTCGGAAGTTAAAATAATTTGTTTAGATTCATCAAGTAAGGCATTAAATGTATAAAAGAACTCAACTAGACTCGCCTCTTTACCAGCTAAGAGATGAATATCATCGACTAACAACAAATCTAAAGAACGGCAGTTTTTCTTAAACTCTTCTACTTTGCCTTTTTGTAAAGAACTCACAAAATCCTGAACAAAACTTTCAGAAGTCATATACATCACACGGGCATTAGGTTTGGCTTGTAATAAAGCATTACCAACTGCCTGCATTAAGTGCGTCTTACCTAGCCCTGTAGGTCCATATAAAAACAAAGGGTTATGCTGTGATGCACCTAACTGAGTTAATACTTTTCTACATGTTTCAGCAGCCATCTGATTCGAACGGCCTTCAACAAATAAAGAAAAAGTAAACTGAGGATTGAGCAGTTTCTTTTTCGATGTTTTTGGATTGACCACGCTATTAGCATGAGGACTAGAAATAGATTCGGGTTCTTTTTTTACTTTAAAACTTTGTGGTGGCGCACTTTGCAAAGCAGCCGTAGTGGTTGCTGGTTGTTCAGCAGATGACAAAATACTCCCAGGACGAGAATCAACTAAAATCTCAACCTGACGGACACGCCCTTCTGATAACTGCTCAGCCAATATAGAAATTAATTCTAAATGATTCTCTTGAATGTAACGCGTCCAATAAGGGTTAGGAGCATAAAGACGGAGTATTCCTTCTACTTCTTCAGCAACTAATGGGCGAATCCACATCGCAAAGACGTTATCAGAGAGCTCTTGTCGCAAGCGAGTTAAGCAGTCTGTCCAAAGCATGTGTATCCCCTATTCCTGCATTTTTAAATTCAAATAATCCAAAGATCAACCCTTCCTGATGAGAAGGGGTCGCCATTCTAACCAAGTTATCCACATCTGTCATGATGAATTCGACTGATTTTGCCTAAAAAGAAATCTCTTGTGAATAAATTTAAATTCAAAACCACTTGTGTATAACTTTTTGCACAACCTGTGGATAAATTATCACATAAACTTATCCACAATCCATAAATATAATAGAAACAGGGTTATCAACAACCCAAACATATGTTTTTTAAATTTAAAAGTGCGAAATCCACAGAAAAAGTGCCTCCTAATAAGAATAAATATAAATTTTAAAATTTGAATTTATTTAATAGGGGTTAGATCTTTTGTGGATAACTGCAAAATGTGAATTTAAATTCAAAAGTAGAAAATCAAAGCCAAGATGATATCTTATTTTGTTGATAAGTATGTATATAAGGTATGTATATAATAAAAGCTTTAATAAAAATAGACAATTACTTTGTGTATAACTTTGAAAACTATATATTGCACTGAATTATGAGAATCGTAAAAAAGAAGTAGAGAGATTAAAATTTGGGTTAAATACAAAACTTTCTTGGTTTTTCATTGACAGCGTAAACATTGCACAATAAAATCGCGGACCTTATAAAAGATCATTTTTGGGAGTTTCGATATGAAACGTACTTTCCAGCCATCTGAATTAAAGCGTAAACGCGTTCATGGTTTCCGTGCTCGTATGGCAACTAAAGCTGGTCGTCAAGTATTAGCTCGTCGCCGTGCAAAAGGTCGTCATAGCTTAACTGTTTAATACTGTTACGCTGACCAGACTTGGGTGTGATGACACTTTACAATTTTAGCACAGATGTGCGAATACGCTGTGCTGCAGATTATAAAAGTGTGTTCGATGGTGCGCTTTTTAAAGTGCATCAACCCCATTTTTTATTTCTTGCAAAATTAACCGAACAGCCTAATAGCCGTTTGGGTATTGTTGTTGCTAAGAAAAAAGTGCGCCGTGCGCATGAAAGAAATCGAATAAAACGTCTTGCTCGTGAGAGCTTTCGTCTACATCAGCCGAATTTTGGATCAGACATAGATATTGTGGTCATGCCGAAAGTTGGTATAGAAACGATTACGAATGCTGAGCTATATCAACAATTAGATTTTGCTTGGCAAAAATTACAACGTTTGGCAAAAAAACATTCTAAAGTTGGCACAACCTCGCAAAATTAAGAGATAGCCAATGGTTCGTTTTCTACGTTGGTTGATTCGACTGTATCAAATTGCGATTAGTCCGCTTCTTGGACCCCGTTGTCGTTATATTCCGACCTGTTCCCAATATGCGATAGAAGCATTGCAAACTCATGGTGCGATAAAAGGCGTTTGGTTATCTTCTAAACGGATTTGTCGTTGTCATCCGTGGGGAGGATCTGGATATGATCCGGTACCGCCAAAAGCAATTCGTTTTATTTCGTTTCATCAAATAGATTCTCAAACGCATCATGTTGCTGTACCCTTTCGTGATCGTTTACTGAAGCAAAATCTCTCTAACCATTTGGGGTAATAGATATGCAACAATGGGCCAGGTTTGCAATTCTCGGGGCCATGTTTGTCACCGCATATTTGCTCATTTTGGCTTGGCAAAAAGATTATGGAAATGCTGCAACTGCACCGCAAAAACAAGCGGCGGCTGTAAGTTCACATGAAGTATCTGCTGATTTGCCAAATGCTAAAAATGCAACAGTGGCTTCCGATGTGCCACAAGCAAATATTGCGCAGTCACAAACCACAGATGCAACTGCACCTGTGAATCAACAGCTTATTTCAGTACAAACTGACCTTTACCATATTTGGATCAATCCAAAAGGTGGTGATATTGTTCGTATTGAATTACTCTCACACGACAAAAGCAAAGACAGCGATCAGCCATTTGTTATGCTTGAAAATGATGCCAAGCGTACATACGTTGCTCAATCTGGCTTAATTGGTTTGAATGGACCAGATAGTAGTCGTGGTGGTCGACCATTATATGCTGTTGAAAAAACATCATATACTTTGGCTGATGCTAAAGGTGTACAGGATCAAAAGGGTCAATCTGAAAAAGTTTTAAACGTTCCGATGGTATTTAAAACACCTGAAGGCGTTGAAATTATTAAAACTTTTACCTTTACCCAAGGGCAATATCCAATTGTTGTAAGACATCAAGTTATTAACCGTAGCCAACAAAGCTGGCAAGGTCAGATGTTCGGACAATTAAAGCGTGATAACTCTGACGATCCTGGTAAATCTTCTCAAGGTATTTTCACTCTAGGAACTTTCTTAGGTGGAGCTTGGGGAACACCTGATTCACACTACAACAAGCTTAAGTTTGCTAATTTCTCAGAAGAAAAAGTAAGCACTGAAGCTAAAGGTGGATGGGTTGGGATTGTTCAGCATTATTTTGTAAGTGCTTGGATTCCTGGAAATCTTAAACTGACTCAAGCAAATGGTCAGCCTTATGTAGCTAAACTTGAATCTCGTCAATCTGCTGATCATATGAATATCATTGGTTTTACCTCACCAGTGATTAATGTTCCGGCAGGCACTTCAATGGAAGTGGACGCAAAACTTTATTCAGGTCCAAAAGTACAATCTGAATTAAAAGATTTAGCGGTTGGCTTGAATCAGACTGTTGATTATGGGTGGTTATGGCCGATTGCCAAGTTATTGTTCTTAGGTCTTCAATTCTTCCATAGCATTGTGGGCAACTGGGGATGGTCAATCATCTTACTTACCGTTATGGTGAAGATGATTTTATGGCCTTTATCTTCAAAAAGTTATCGTTCTATGGCGAAAATGCGTGTGATTGCACCAGAAATGCAACGCATGAAAGAAGAGTTCGGTGAAGACCGCATGCGCTTTTCGCAAGAAATGATGGCTTTATACAAACGTGAACAAGTGAATCCTCTTTCAGGTTGTTTACCATTGTTGCTACAAATGCCAATTTTCCTTGCCTTGTACTGGGTACTCATGGAAAGTGTGGAATTACGTCACGCACCATGGTTAGGCTGGATTCAAGACTTGTCAGCAATGGACCCTTGGTTCATCTTACCGTTAATCATGGGCGTAACCATGTTTGCACAGCAAATGCTGAACCCGCAACCAGCTGACCCAATGCAGGCAAAAGTGTTCCGTATTATGCCAATCATGTTTACGGTATTTATGCTGTTCTTCCCTGCAGGTCTCGTGTTGTATTGGATTGTGAACAACAGTATTACTATTTTACAGCAGTCGTTTATTAATAAGAGTGTTGAAAAAAGTCGTTTAAGTAAGACTGAATCAGCATCTTAATCGTTGAACTTTTGCTGAATAAATCCGCTTAAGATGGTAATCTTAGGCGGATTTTTCTTTGGCTGGATTTTAGGTTTTTAGGTGAATAATATGCAAAGTCAAACCACAATTGCCGCAATTGCAACGCCGCCAGGGCGTGGTGGTGTGGGGGTTATTCGCCTATCGGGACCTAAGGCTTATGAAATTGCTCAAAACCTGACACAGAAAAACTTGCCTGAAGCACGTATGGCGGGTTTCCGTAAGTTTTATGATGTCGATGGGAGCATTATGGATGAAGGCATTGTTCTATGTTTTCCAAATCCTCACTCATTTACAGGTGAGGATGTTGTAGAGCTACAAGGCCATGGTGGCCCAGTTATCCAAAATGCCTTGCTAGGTCGACTATTTGAACTTGGTGCCATTGCCGCAAAAGCGGGTGAGTTTTCCATGCGAGCCTTTGAAAATGGCAAGATGGACTTAGTGCAAGCTGAAGCGATTGCAGATTTGATTGATGCGACATCGCAAGCTGCTGCACGTTCTGCTGTTCGTTCTTTGCAAGGCGCTTTTTCAACAAAAATTAATACCGTTTTAGAAAAACTGATTCATTTACGTTTGCATGTGGAAGCCGCAATAGATTTTCCTGAAGAAGAAATCGACTTTTTGGCTGATGGCAAAATTTTAGCTTTACTTGAAGATGTACGACAGTCTGTACATGGCGTGCAAATGTCTGCACGACAAGGCCAATTACTACGTGAAGGTTTGCAAGTTGTGATTGCTGGTAAGCCAAATGCGGGTAAATCGAGCTTGTTGAATGCGCTTGCTGGCGTTGAGCGTGCAATTGTGACAGACATTGCTGGTACAACTCGCGATGTTTTACATGAAAAAATTAGTTTAAATGGTTTGCCAATTACCTTAACAGATACCGCAGGTCTCCGTGAAACGGGTGATATCGTTGAAAAAGAAGGGATTCGCAGAGCAATTAAAGAAATTGAACAGGCTGATTTGTTATTGTTGGTTTATGACTTAAATCAAGGCGATGATCCATTAAAACTAGCTCAAGAATATTTTGCTGAACATATTGAGCCGCGTCGTTTAATGTTAATTGGTAATAAATGCGATTTAACTGGTCAGTTAGCTGAAATAAGCGATTTTCAAGGGTTCCGTCATATTACCGTTTCTGCCAAACAAGAGATGGGCGTACAAGGCCTCGTAGACGCGATTACAGCTCATGCAGGCTTTCATCCTGAGGAAGACACCTTTATTGCCAGAACACGTCATTTAGACGCAATGAAACGCACACAGCTCTATCTCTCAGAGGCCCATGAACAACTTGTGGTATTTAACGCAGGTGAACTTGTTGCTGAATCATTACGACTTGCTCAGAATGCTTTAGGTGAAATTACCGGTGACTTTAGCGCCGATGACCTATTAGGCAAAATCTTTGGTTCGTTTTGTATTGGAAAATAATTAAAAAACTGAATGATGCAGATGGCTGTGTCATTCAGTCATCTCGTTAGCCGTATCTTTTTAGAACTTTTAAAAACTCATCTAATTCATTTTGATCAACCTGTGCTTCTTTGAGCACATGGTGATGTAAATGTTGTTCCATCAATTCACTCATCAGGCCGTTTATTGCCCCTTTAATTGCAGCGACTTGCTGTAGTATTTCTATGCATGAAATATCCGACTGTTCAACGGCATGCTCAATACTGTTAATTTGCCCTTTTAGTCGTTTTACACGATTAAGTATTTTTTTATCCTGACCAATGTGACTCATCTGTGTTCTCTTGTATAATTCAATATACTGGTAGGGAGTATATTGGGTTTGAATTTTATGCAGGATCATAGTGTATCACGTCATCATCAACATCAGTTTGATGAAGGAAATCCACTGGCGCAAAAACGTATTTTGATTGCAACCATTTTAACGGCATCCATGATGGTGTTAGAAATATTCGGTGGATGGTTTTTCAATTCAATGGCGCTTCTGGCTGATGGTTGGCATATGAGTTCGCATATGTTGGCACTCGGTTTAGCCTATTTTGCTTATCGTGCGGCTCGTCATTATTCCAAAGATCATCGGTTTAGTTTTGGAACTTGGAAAATTGAGATTTTAGCGGGTTATAGCAGTGCGATTTTGCTAATGGTTGTAGCCATTTTTATGGCGTTTCAGTCGATACAACGTTTATTTAATCCGGTTGAGATTTTTTATAATGAAGCGATTCCCATTGCAATTCTAGGGTTGATCATTAATTTGATTTGCGCATGGTTACTTCACGATGATGGTCACCATCACCATCACCATCACCATCACCATCACCATCACCATCACCATCACCAGCATGAACATGGGCATCAGCACCATGATTTAAATCAAAAAGCTGCTTTTTTACACGTAGTTGCAGATGCCGTGACTTCTGTTTTTGCAATTATTGCGCTTTGTGCGGGTAAGTATTTCGGTTGGGATTTTTTAGATGCACTTTTAGGCATTTTAGGGGCTATTTTAGTCGCGAAATGGTCTTTGGGATTAATGAAAGAAACAGGAAAAACCCTTCTAGATGCAGAAATGGATCATCCTGTGGTTGAAGAAATTCGTGAAGTGATTGCTGAATTTCCACAGTATGTTGAAATCACGGATATTCATGTCTGGAAAGTCGCAAAAGGCAAGTTTTCTTGTATTCTGGCGCTCGAAACCGATGATATTTCTTTAACCGCAGACCAGATTCGTCATGCCTTATCGATTCATGATGAAATTGTGCATATATCCGTGGAAATTAATATTCTAAAACCTACTTATGTTCCACGTGAAACATTGGCATAAATGAGTGGCAGTTTGGTTATAACTCGGTAATCAGTTCTGTTTCAAAGAGCGGAACTGATTAAAATGAGGTCCTCTCCTACCTATGAGTCGGTTTTATGCTTAAAAAACTAGGAATATTGGCATTATTTAGCTTAACGGCAAGTTTGAGTTTGGCTAATGTGGATACTGTTAAGGAAAATATTAAAAAACAGTACCCTAATTTGAAAATTAGCAATATTCAGAAAACCGAAATGCAAGGGTTATATAGCGCTAATTTGGATGAACAAATCATCTATGTCGGCGAAGATGGTCAGCATATGTTTGTTGGCTCTATGATTCGATTAAAAGATCAGAAGAATTTGACCAAAGATCTAGTTTTAGGACAGAACTCAATTGACTGGAAACAACTCCCTTTAAAAGATGCAATTAAAACGGTTAAAGGTAATGGACAGCATGTTTTAGCAGTATTTACTGATCCAAACTGCCCTTATTGCAAGCAGCTTGAACCTGAACTCGACAAGTTGAAAGATGTGACCATTTACACGTTCATCTATCCTTTAAAACCTCAGTCTATCGTTGTTTCTAGGCAGGTTTGGTGTGCGCCAAATCAATCATATTCATGGAAAAAACTGATTCAGCAAGGTGTTAAACCAACGGTTACGAGCTGTGCTAATCCAATTGACCGTAATTTAGAGCTCGGAAGAAAGTTAGGCTTTAATGGTACTCCTACTCTGATTTTTGCAAACGGATTTAAACTGGTAGGTGCTCGATCTGCCGAAGAAATTCAGTCAGTTTGGAAAGAGTTAGGACTATAAAATGAATTAAAAAAAGCACCATTCGGTGCTTTTTTTATTGCCTGAAAGTAATTAACTTTTTCGTGCAATCAAGTTGTAAATAAAGAGAATAAGCACTGCACCAATAATAGATGCGATAAAGCCCGCCACTGAATTTTCTCCGTAAAGCCCCAGTAATCGTCCGCCATAGGTAGCTAAAAGTGAACCTGCAATACCGATGAGGGTTGTTACGATAAAACCTGCTTTATCATCGCCAGGATGTAAGGCACGAGCGATTAAACCAGCAAAGAAACCAACCACAATAGCAACAATAAGTGACCACATATTTGTTCTCCAGTTGTTTTTTTGGTGAAGTTAATGATTTTGCTTCATATTCTATCGTGCTTGAGAGCTGTCTATTTTGTCTGTAGCAGATTGCGACTTTTTGTGTCTTTTTTGTTCGAAGCTAAAGTTTTATATAAAAAAAATAGCACCTCACGGTGCTATTTTTTTGAAATTTATAAGCCAATTTCGCCAATAAATGGTAAGTGGCGATATTTTTGGTCGTAGTCTAATCCATAACCTACAATGAATTTATCTTCAACTTCAAAACCTAAAAATTTAACTTCGAGATCAATTTCACGGCGAGATGGTTTACTCACCAATGTGCACAATTGAATTGAATTTGGATCTCGAGTTTGCAACATTTCCATGACTTTGCTTAAGGTATTACCTGAGTCGATAATATCTTCAACAACTAACACATCTTTACCGCGAATTTCACCATCAAGATCTTTTAAGATTTTAACATCCCGACTTGAAGTCGTACCGCCGCCGTAGCTAGACACTGTCATAAAGTCGAGTTCATGCGGTTTGGTAATTGTTCGGCACAAGTCTGCCATGAAAATAACAGAACCACGCAGTAGCCCAATCAGGACCAACTCTTTGTCACTATTGGCGTAGTGAGCGTTAATTTGCTCGCCGAGCTCTTTGACTTTTGCTTGAATTTCTTCGGTTGAAATCATGATGCTCATTGCAACAGTCATGTCAGATTCCTACAAGATATAAAAGAAAAAATAAAAAAGGTGTTGACCTGCAACACCTCTAAAATCTGAGTTAATGGTAAAATTTTAAAGCAAAATGACTTTTCATGCACCCTTTGATGACTCTGAAATTTTATCATTTTGAGCAATATGTTGATCTCGTTTTAATGCAAGAGCGCATATTCCAAATAATAACAAAAACTTAACAGCCCGATTTTTATTGGGCTGTTTCTTTTTGATAAGCACGTTTTCCATAAATATAAGTCGCCTCAATATTACGGTCATCACCTAAAGTAAATAATGCAAACAGCGCATCTTCAACAGACTTAGATTTAGACTGGCGAAGTTGCTGTAATGCTGTTGGCTTAAGATTCAATACAACAAAATCTGCTTCTTTACCGATGTTGAAATTGCCTAACTGATCGTGCAGATCAAGCGCTTTTGCTCCACCTAACGTTGCATGATAGAGCGCTTCAAAAGCAGAAAGCTTATCGCCTTGTAATTGTTGGACCTTATAAGCCTCGTTAACGGTTTGTAATAAGCTAAATGATGTACCTGCACCGATATCTGTACCTAAGCCCACCTTCACTTGTTTTTCCCATGTTTTTTTCAACGGGAATAAACCACTACCTAAAAACAAGTTTGAAGTTGGACAAAATGCGATGGCCGATTGTGTATCGTGCATACATTGCCATTCTTCATCTTCTAAATGAACACAATGAGCAAAAACAGATCGTTTGCCAGTTAAACCATAATGTTGATAGACATCTAAATAGCCTGATTGTTCTGGAAATAGAGATTTCACCCATGCGATTTCATCTTTATTTTCACTTAAATGCGTATGGACATAGACATCAGGGAATTCTTGTTTTAACTGCCCTGCTCTTTCTAACTGTTCAGGAGTAGAGGTTGGCGCAAAACGTGGGGTAATCGCATAAAGAGCACGACCTTTACCATGCCATTTTTCAATAAGTGCTTTTGTATCGCTGTAAGCGGTTTCTGGTGTGTCACACAGCGCATCTGGCGCATTGCGGTCCATGAGTACCTTACCTGCAATTAAACGCATCTGAACGTCTTCTGCGGCTTCAAATAAAGCATCTACTGACTCAGGATGAACTGTACAGAAGACTAGAGCGGTGGTTGTACCGTGTTTT
Organism: Acinetobacter sp. IK31; assembly: GCF_035615195.1. NCBI lineage: Bacteria > Pseudomonadati > Pseudomonadota > Gammaproteobacteria > Moraxellales > Moraxellaceae > Acinetobacter > Acinetobacter sp. IK31. The sequence goes on from NZ_JANBOB010000024.1 coordinate 26,782, forward strand.
AAGAGTTCCTGAACAAAGAACTGGGCAATTTCACTTGCATATGCTTTGTCTTTAAACTGGATTTCAGTTGGAAAAGTATAGGTATTTAACCAACTCAAAAGTTGTTCGCCGTAAGCTCCAACCATTTCAGTTTGTGGGAAGTGAATATGGGTATCAATAAAGCCGGGTACAATCAACTGTTCTGGATAGTGTTGAATTTCAACTCCAGCAGGAAGATGCTTTTGAGCTTCTTCCCATGCGCCAAACCAAATGATTTTTCCATGTTCACTAATCAATACACCATCTTCCAAATAGCGCACATAATTTGGAATATCAGTTGGCTCTGAGACAGTTTGTTGGATATCTAAAAAACGACCACGAACTACAGTGGTATTTGCTATCAATGACATGGAAAGCCTTTATATTTTCACTTTTTTCGGTTGATTGTACCCCAGTTAGCCAAGATTTAAACGGTATAACGTTTACTTAGTCCCCATTCAGCCAAAATCCGGCGGTAAGTTGTTGAAGAGCGGTCTGCTTCAAAATGAGCTTCCATCATCAAGTCCAAAGGAAGCTCTTCTGGCTTTTGTGATTCGATGATGTCCTGATCTTCGGCAAAAATTTGGGCATTAAATGCATATACTTTTTCTAAATCACCTGTTTGATCAAAGTTACGTGTTAAAGGAACAAATAATCGGGTTTTATTGCTTGATACAGGACAACAAGCGTTCAAGATTTTTAAAATGCCGCCTTCTGGAAAATCGACAGTAAGTATTGCTGAAAAAGGTGGATAGATATCAAAGGTGCGTTTCCATGAAAAGCCTTTCGGCTCTAAATGTTTTAGCTCATGTGGATAGTTGCTGACATTACTGATATAGACCGTTTTTAAGCCATAATTGGTACGTTCAGTTTGGTATTTGGGCACTACAGGGTTATCGCGATCAGCAAATGCGTTGTGATGTACCCATGCAAAATGTGCGACATCAATAAAACCTTCAAGTTGACGTCCGCTAGAACCGCCAATATCGACAAAAGGTGGCAAAATCGCTTGATGGTCTGTCTGGTCCCAAGTATCTAATACAGGAATATTGGCTTTAGCAATATCACGACCATGAATACTGGTCCAGATTAGGCCATAACGTTGCACGACTGGAAATTTTGTTAAAGAAAAGCGATCTGAAATTTTGGTTAATTCGGGCTGTGCGGGAATTTGGGTACATTTCCCTTCGGTGTTATAACGTAGACCGTGATAGGGACACACAATTTCCTCCCCTTCTACCCACCCTTTGGTTAGAGGCACACCACGATGAGGGCAAATGTCCCGAACGAGGTGAATTTCACCACTTTCTGTCTTATACAGGGCCATATTCACGTCTAATAGCGTTACTCGTTGCGGTGCGGTAGAAACGTCTTGAATACGGGCAACTGGATACCAGTGACTAGATAAAATTTCCCAATCTTTTGCATCAAAACTGCTGTTACACGGCATAGCAAGCGGCGTTAAAGTGGGAATAGCATTCATGGCATTACTCCTTAAAAAATTAGGGCTCTCACGAGCCCTTAAAATTTGGGCTTTTTTCTTTTTAGGAGATGCAAAGAGCTTGCCAATATAGATTTTTAATAAAGGAAAAGAGAATAAAGTTTTTAAAATACAAAAGATTAAAGGGTTCTATTTTTGAATGTTCGTTCTAGTCTATGTTTAAAAAATTAAGGTGATTGTTGGCAATGCACTTAAATGACACTCATTAATTGCGAAGAAGCCACAATAAAAAGCACTTTTAGGCGGATATATAATATTTCTGTATTTTTAAATACAGCCTACTTTGAAAATTTGAATATCAAGGCATCTCATCTGTAGATGCCTTGATATGATGAATTAAGACTGCAACTGCTTTTTGTTGTGTCGCAATGATAGATAAGCAGTAATTGCTAACACCAATACGATAAAGCTTAACGAGATCCAGATTGGCATATGGAATACATCAAGCAACAACATTTTTGCACCAATGAATAATAAGATGATGCCTAAACCGTATGGCAAGTAATGTAGTTTAGTTGCAGCGCCAGCAAGTAAGAAGAACATTGCACGTAAACCTAAAATTGCCATTAAGTTCGCTGTTAGAACAATAAACGGATCGCTGGTTACCGCGAAAATAGCAGGAATAGAGTCGACTGCGAAAATGACGTCAGACGCTTCAACTAAAATTAAAACTAAAAATAACGGCGTTGCCCACAATAAACCATTTTGACGAACAAAGAACTTGTCACCTTCAAGCTGTGGCGTAATACGCATGTGCCTACGTAACCATTTTAGAACTTTGATGTCTTCAATATTGGTTTCTTCTTCTTGGCCTTTTAAGAATTTGAAGCCTGTGTAGACCAAGAACGCACCAAAGATATAAAGCACCCAAGAAAACTCTTGAACGAACCATGCACCAATAAAAATAAAGAGAGTACGAAGTACAATTGCACCTAATACGCCGTAGAGCAAAATTTTACGTTGTAGCGCAGGTGGAATAGCAAAAGCTGCGAAAATCATTAACCAGACGAAAACGTTGTCAATTGCGAGTGACTTTTCAAGTAAGTAACCTGCGAAGTATTCCATGGTTTTTTGATTTGCTAAGGTCACACCAGCAGTTTGCTGTAGATACAGCCATAAACCACCACCAAATAATGCCGCGACACTCACCCATGCCACGCTCCAGTAAGCTGCTTGCTTAATTGAAACATCCTGACCTTGCTTTTGCTTAAAGCCTAAAAAGTCAATCAGGAGCATTACGATGACAATGCCAAAGAACGCTATATACAGCCATAAATTGCCGATCGATTCCATAAAACCTCCACATCCGGCAATGGGGCATAAAAAAACCTTGACCCGTTGCCAGATGAATAAAACATCTGTACCAACATGATCAAGGTCTTGCCTACATCATGAATTTCATGATGCTCAGATACCGACTTTTTAATAAAAGTGTATTGACGATATCTGACACATAACATTGCTGCTATGTTTGGAGGAGGCTACTCCCCTTGTCAAACTAAATTCTGTTTTGGATAAAACATATCCAACTACGCATAGAATGGCAGATTTTTTAGGATTACGCAACTGAACTTAATTTCGTGTTTTTTAACACAACAATGGATTTAGAAGCTATTTAATTAAACCCCGATCTAAAAGCGGTTTGCATATGATTTTGTAGAGATGAATAAAAAATGCAGTTATGCGTGTGCCGTAAGCATTCCAGAAGTAATATCCGGCTGTATTGACCAATAGCGCTACAATAAAAGCGCCCAACATATCTAAAGGGAAATGCACGCCTAAATAAATACGCGACCATGCCACGACAAATGACAAGGATAGAAGAATAATTCCAATCAGTTTGCGCTGAGCAAATAAATAAGACAGGGCTATGGTGCTGAAAATCAGCATATGATTACTGGGAAAAGACGCGGTTGGCGCATGTTCGATAAAAGTGGTACCAACACCCATCACAAACGGCCGTGAATGATGGTAAAACAGAGAAATAACGTATCCTACTAAAAGCGAGACACATGTTAAAAAGACAGATTTAACCACCCTATTTTTTAAATCTTGGTCGCCATAGAACCATAAAAAAGTAAGAATGAATAAAAGGATATACAGGAGATCATTAGCAAAAAAGACAGCAAGACGAATGATAAATTGACTCGCATCCTGAGCACCATTAATTACATGGAATAAGCTAAGGTTGAGTGTTTCTAAAGACATTCATATTCCAAACAAGAACAAAAACGTGAGCTATGATAAAGAATTCAGTTTAATGTCTTGATAAAGAATTGTCACAAAAATGAAATATAGTTTGTTTGTGAGTAAAGATTAAACAGCAAATCTAGATAATTTTTAATGCGTGAACTGGGCGTTAATATTAAAGTGCTAACGTGTTGGCATTTTATTCGAGAACGTTATTTTATGACTACTCAAGAAAAACAGAAAAAATTAAGTTTGAGGCCTTTATCTCCAAGAGATCCAGAACAGCCGCATAGAGCAGCAACTCCCCTCGAATTATTGTTCGATTTAATTTTTGTGGTCGCGATTGCAACAGCAGGTCAGCAGCTACATCACGCTATTATTGAAAATCATCTATGGCATGCGTTACCAAGTTACCTGATGGTATTTTTCGCGTTGTGGTGGGCATGGATGAATTTTTCATGGTTTGCTTCGGCTTACGATAACGACGATGCGTTGTATCGATGCCTCACTTTTGTGCAAATTGCAGGTTCATTGGTGATGGCAGCAGGCATTCCCGATGTATTTCATAGTCAGGATTTTGACGTAATGATCATCGGTTATGTCATTATGCGAATGGCGTTAGTGACCCAGTGGTTGCGTGCAGCAAAATATGATCCTGCTCGACGTATTACGGCTTATCGCTATGCAATAGGGATTGTACTGGTACAGATTGGTTGGTTAGTTGCCAATTTTACCCATGTACTTTCAGTCCCTTTATTTTTATTTCTGGCTGCGATGGAGCTATTTGTTCCCTACTATGCAGAAAAATATTCACCTACGCCGTGGCATCCACATCATATTGTAGAGCGTTATGCCCTGCTTACAATTATTGTGTTGGGTGAATCAATTATTGGTAGCTTTAATGCAATCCGCGATGCGCTGACTGCTCAATCTATTAATATTCCTGCCGTTTTTTTAATGATCGGTGGATTGATGCTTATGTTCGCGATGTGGTGGGCTTATTTTGACCGTAGTGAACAGCATCACCATTTGAAAGGTGTGCGCCCGTTTGTATGGGGATATGGTCATTACTTTGTTTTTGTGAGTATTGCTACGGTGGGCGCTGCGCTTGCAGCGGCAGTGGATGTCACAACTCATCATGCCCATATTTCCAATTTATATATGGGAATAGTTGTTGCGGTGAGTGTAGTGCTCTATACCACCTGTATTTGGGTGCTATATGAATTTGAATGTTTAGCCGGAATCAGCAAATGGTTTTACCCTATTACGGCCCTCATCATTTTATGTATTCCGTTTATTTGTAATAACGTGGGATATAGTGTTTTTGCGATGGGTATTGTCTATAGTTTACGTTTAATGGTTTCTAATAAATTTATAGCCAATATAGATCCAGAACAAGTTTAAAACGGCTGAATAAAAAAAACGGGTTTCCATTTGAAACCCGTTTTTATTGAATCTTTAAAGCAAAAGTTAAGCAGCTTTTGCTTTTAATGCATTCATTAATTTTTGATGTAATCCGCCAAAGCCACCATTAGACATAATCACAACTGCATCACCCTCACCTGCTTCATTAACAATACGCTCAATAATTTCATCAAGTGAACGGCTGACTTGAGCATGGTTAGACGCAGCTTCAATCACGGGTTGTAAATCCCAATCTAAACCTTCTGGCTGATACCAGATGACTTCATCTGCTAAGCGTGCTGAGTGTGCTAAACCTTCTTTATGGCTGCCCATACGCATGGTGTTTGAACGTGGTTCGATAATCGCCCATAAACGACGTTCGCCTAAACGTTTACGTGCGCCATCTAAAGTCGTGTCAATTGCAGTCGGATGGTGAGCAAAGTCATCATAAACCTCAATGCCATTGACTGTGCCGAGTAACTCCATACGACGTTTCACGCCACCAAAGTTAGACAAAGCTTCACAGGCTTGTTCAAGCGCAACACCCACATGCTGAGCAGCTGCAATCGTTGCCAAAGCATTAGCTACGCTATGTTGTCCTGTCATTGTCCATTTCACTTCACCGATGACATTGCCATTTTCGAGGACTTTAAAATGGCTACCATCAATTGAAATGAGTTCAGCAGATAAAGCCGCTTTTTCATTCGCTTCTAGACTTGTACGAATCACTGGTGTCCAGCAGCCCATTTCAAGTACTTCATCAATATGAATTTCCGTAATTGGCGCAATAATGCGGCCTTCACTTGGAATGGTACGCACAAGGTGATGGAATTGCTTTTGAATCGCTGCAAGGTCATCAAAAATATCGGCATGGTCAAATTCAAGGTTGTTTAAAATCGCCGTTTTTGGGTGATAGTGAACAAACTTAGAGCGCTTATCAAAGAAAGCTGAGTCATATTCATCGGCTTCAACGCAGAAGTATTTGCCGCCACCTAAACGAGCGCTTTCACTAAAACCAAGTGGAACACCACCAATTAAAAAGCCTGGGTTTAAACCCGCCTGATCAAGTACCCAAGCCAGCATGGTTGTAGTCGTAGTTTTACCGTGAGTACCAGCTACACCAAGTACATGTTTACCTTGTAAAACATGGTCAGCAAGGAACTGTGGACCAGAAATATATGGCAAGCCTTCGTTCAGCATATATTCCACAGCATCAATACCACGTTTCATGGCATTTCCGACAATGACTAAATCTGGATGTGGTTGTAAATGGCTACGGTCATAGCCTTGCATGAGTGTAATGCCTGCATTTTCTAACTGGGTAGACATTGGTGGATAAACGTTTAAATCCGAACCGGTTACCTTATGCCCTAAATCACGAGCTAAAAGTGCTAAAGAGCCCATAAAAGTGCCACAAATACCCAAGATATGCAGATGCATTGCTCGCCTTCTCCACTGCTTCTATACACAGCACGTCAAGTGTCTGCGCGTTCATTATTGATAAATTTGGCAGCAACGATAGCAAGGCTAAACGGGAAAAGATAGTCAAAAATCGTTGTTGTTCTATATGGTTGAAGCCCCAATGAAAACGTGTCTTTTATTTTTTGTATTTAAGCTGAATGACAGTTTTATCTTTTATAATGTTTTGTATCTTTAAAATACTTAAATCATCGTAAAGATGAAGGATGTGCCTTTGAGCCCAACGGTTTTAGCTTTTGCGTTATTAGTTATTTCTAACTGCTTTATGACCCTTGCATGGTATGGGCATCTAAAATTTTTACATCACGCTCCCCTTTGGCAAGCGATTTTATTCGGCTGGATTATTGCTCTGCTTGAATACAGTTTTATGATTCCCGCAACTCGTATGCTGAGTGCGCAAGGCTGGCTACTCGGCGAGATGAAAATTACTCAGGAAGTCGTCACTCTGATTGTGTTTGTACCGTTTATGCTTTTCTTGTTTAAGCAGCCATTTAAATTGGATTATTTGTGGGCAATGGTATGCCTATTTGGTTGTGTCTATTTCGTATTTAGAAGCCAATAAACTGCAATAGCTTGTATAGAATCAATTATTCAATACAAGCTATTACTTTTCCAAATACCTGATTATTTTGCAGGATGTTTAAATAATATTAATAAAATTTGAGAATGTATCACTGTTAAACCATGACATTTTTTTTATGAGATTAAAAATATTCGCAGAGCTGGTCAGTTAAATTTTCGTGAGATGAAAAATCAGTCTATAATAATGGGCTTCCGAACCATTTAAAACTTGGCTCTCGTCGAGATTTATCTTCTTTTACTTTTGTCTCTGGAACATTAGCAATGAATGCGGCCGCAGCACAAGACGCTCAACCTCTCGTTGGAATTATTATGGGTTCTCAATCTGATTGGGCAACTCTCGAAAACACAGCCAATATGCTTAAACAGCTTGGTGTCCCATTTGAAGCGGAAGTGGTATCTGCTCATCGTACTCCAGATCGTTTATTTGAATATGCAGAAACTGCGCGTGATCGTGGTATTCAAGTGATTATTGCTGGTGCAGGCGGTGCAGCGCATTTACCTGGAATGTGTGCCGCAAAAACTGATTTACCTGTTTTAGGTGTGCCAGTTAAATCATCAATTTTAAATGGCGTAGATTCTTTGCTTTCAATCGTACAAATGCCAGCAGGTATTGCAGTGGGTACTTTAGCGATTGGTCCAGCAGGTGCGACGAATGCTGCAATTATGGCGGCACAAATCTTAGGTTTAACTCGCCCTGAAATCGCAAAAAATGTTGCTGATTTCCGCGCTGCGCAAACCGATAAGGTTGCAAGCAAAAATATTCCGGGTCAGGTGTAAGAGGCTGAGATGGATAAAACTATCGGTATTTTTGGTGGTGGGCAATTGGGTCGAATGATGGCTCAAGCAGCATTACCATTAAATATTCAGTGTACTTTTTTTGAAGCAAATACAGATTGTCCAGCAGGTGTTTTAGGCCAAGTCTTTTCTAGTCAAGATGAGCAAGGTTTAAAGCATTTTATTGAAAGTGCTGATGTTTTCAGTCTTGAGTTTGAAAACACCCCCGTGGAAGATGTTGATGTTTTAACAAAAACCAAAGCATTGCACCCTCCCCGTGTTGCTTTAGCGACTGCGCAAAATCGTTTATCAGAAAAAGCATTGTTTGATGAACTTACTATTCCTGTTGCGCCGTATCGTGCTGTAGATAGTTTAGAAAGTTTGAAAAAGGCTGTTGCTGAGCTTGGTTTGCCGATTGTGCTTAAGACAGCAACTGGTGGATATGACGGTAAAGGTCAGTTTGTACTTCGTTCAGAAGACCAGATTGACACCGCGTGGGCTGAACTTGGTCCTGCAAAAAGTCTAGTTGCCGAAAGCTTTGTTAAATTCTCTCGCGAAGTTTCAATTATTGCGGTGCGCGGCCAAAATGGTGAAGTAAAAACTTGGCCATTGGCTGAAAATCACCATCATAATGGCATTTTATCGCATTCAATTGTTCCTGCACCGAATAGTGAAGCTTTACAGCCTGTTGCTCAAGACTACATTACGCGTTTGCTGAGTCACCTCAACTATGTTGGTGTGTTGACTCTAGAGCTGTTTGTGACAGAGCAAGGTTTATGTGCAAATGAGATGGCACCACGTGTGCATAACTCAGGTCATTGGTCAATTGAAGGCGCTGTTTGTTCTCAGTTTGAAAACCATATTCGAGCTGTTGCTGGTCTGCCGTTAGGTTCAACAGAAGTTATTCGTCCAACAGTCATGATCAATATTATTGGTCAGCATCCTAAAACTGAAGATGTACTTGCCTTAAATGGTGCTCATCTACATCTTTATAACAAGTCAGAACGTGCTGGCCGTAAGTTAGGTCATATCACTTTAATGCCTTTGGATAGTAATGAATTGACGACGTTATGCCATCAATTGGCAAAAATTTTGCCAGAACCACTCGCTCTAACAGAAAATATGACTCTCTAAAGTAATTTTAATTTCCTAAAAAGCGATCTTCGGATCGCTTTTTTCGTTTTTTAAATTTAAAAAATAATAAATTATGAGTATTTGAGGTTGTGGATAACTTTTTGTAGGAATTTTTGAATTTAAATATTGAGGGTTTTTTTAAATTTAAAAAAATGGAAACAAGTTTTTTACATTGTTTTGAATTTAAAGTTAGTTATCCACAAGAGGGTTCTATTTATAACAGACGTTAGGGCCACGTTATTTTGAATTCAAAACGAATGATGTTTGTTGAAATGTTTTAAATTCAAAATAACGTAGCAAGTTTGAATTTAAAACATGGGTTAACTTTTGAATTTAAAAATACCGATTGTTCATTTGAATGACTTTTCTATGTTTAAGAAATGATGGAATATAGAATAGAATCAATAAATAGGGGCATTTTTGCTTGATTGTGGATAAGTTTATCCACAGAAGCACCTGTTTTATAGTTTAAATTTAAAATAAGTTTTTTGAATTTAAACTATGCGCTATTATTTTGAATTCAAAACTGGTGATGTGCATCGCAGAATTTTTAAATTCAAAAACAAAGTAGGGTATTTGAATTTAAAACACGAGAAATGAATTTAAAGAAGAGATTATGAATTCAAATTTACGTTTTCTCTCTGAAATTTTAGACTCATAATGGTATGGTACTTAAAAATTTAAATTCAAAAATTGAAACTGGGATAATATGCGACGTTTTTCTTGTATTGTTGGCTCTGTATTTTTAGCAATGACTCAGGCTCAAGCAGAGCTCGTAATTAATGGTTCTACAATATCTAGCAGTGCCACTGTTCCGGCAGTGACTAACGAAAATTATACGCCTAATAATAATTTCCAAAGTTGTTTGGCAAATTTACGCTCTCAAGCGATTGCTGCCGGAGTCTCGGGGGCGTCTTATGATCGTTATACTCAAAACTTAACTCCAGATTATTCGGTTATTGATAAATTAAATTATCAACCAGAATTTTCGACACCAATTTGGGATTATCTTTCTGGGTTAGTCGACGAAGAGCGTGTTGAGCTTGGAAAACAAAAACTGGCGCAATATCGTGATGTTTTAAATCGTGCTTCTCAAACCTACGGCGTACCACCAGAAACAATTGTGGCAGTGTGGGGTGTGGAAAGTAATTTTGGTGATATTTCTGGAAAATATCCTTTATTACAGGCACTCGGAACTTTAAGTTGTGAAGGCCGCCGACAAAGTTATTTCCGTACTGAATTTTTTGCCACCATGCGTATTTTACAGCGTGGTGATTTAACCGAAGATCAACTGAAAGGTTCATGGGCTGGGGCATTTGGACATACGCAATTTATGCCATCGACCTATGAACGATTAGCTGTTGATTTTGATGGAGATGGTCGTCGCGATTTGGTGTCTAGTACAGCTGATGCACTGGCTTCAACAGCGAATTTCTTAAATAAAGCGGGCTGGCAAGCAGGAATGCCATGGGGTTTTGAAGTAAAAGTTCCCCAAGGTATGTCAATTGATGGAGAAGGGCGACGTTCAAAGAAAGCTTTAAGTAGCTGGAGTGCAAGAGGTGTTACTCGGATTGATGGCTCTCCACTTGTTCAAGGCGCTTTATCTAGCAGTACTTCGGCAGGTTTAATGGCACCAGCAGGTGTAAATGGTCCAGTATTTTTAGTATTTAAGAATTTTGATGCTATCTATAGTTATAACGCTGCTGAAAGTTATGGTCTTGCAATTGCTCACCTATCTGATCGTTTAAAAGGCGCTCGTCCTTTTGCAACATCTTGGCCAACTGATGATCCAGGAACTTCACGTATGGAACGTCGTGAAATTCAACAATTTTTGATTAATCGTGGCTATGATATTGGCGCGGTTGATGGCCTTATTGGTGATAAAACCCGTGTAGCTATTCGTCAGGAGCAAACTCGTTTAGGTTTAAATCCAACAGGACGGGCTGGGCAACAAATCTTACGCGCATTCCGTCAAGAACAAGCCCAAAAAATGATGCAATAAAATGAAAATAATAAAAAGGTCTGCACATGCAGACCTTTTTTATAAATATTTTTATAAGATTGCTAATCTAATTTAACCGCTTCCAAAATATCAAAAATAACTGAAGTGACATCTTGGCTTAAATCGCGATCATTAAAGATTTCATACGCAGTGATCGTAACATCTGTATCACTTGGTAATTGCTTTTGTTCTTCTTCAATTAAATGTTCAATCGGTAACAGAGTCTGTTTTACTTCAAGATGTAGAATATCTTTATATTCAATATTTTCATCTTCAAGCTCGATTTCATGCTCATTGAAAAAGGGGATTAGAATAGAATGAAGGTAAGGTTTAATTTCAATAATATCAAACAGTTCAATATCACGTGTTTGTTCAATTGTACTGATATGATCATTTACTTCAATCAGGATATGATAGTAACTCATCTTCATCTCCATTCTATTTTCGTTAGCTTTGATGACCACAATAACATGACTTTGACATGAATTTCGATGTATCTATTTAGAAATAGATACATCATTTTATATGAAGTTCTTAATTATTGAGGTAAAGCACTTAATAGATCGCGATCAGCATCGGTAAGGCCAGTGATTTTTTTGTCACCATCTTTACGAACGGAGTACATCAAGGCATTTGGTTGATCACTGTGTTTTAAACCAAGCGCATGCCCTAACTCATGAGCAATCGTTAAACGTAAATCATCAATAGACTTAAACTCGTAAATCACAATTTGTTTGCCGTTGTAGATACCTTTTTTAAAGACATCCGCTTGAGCATTTTGCTTAAATTGGTTTAATGAATCATTAAACTCATTATTAATCTGATTAAAGTGAGTAACTTTAGTATTTAAATCTTTAGCTTGCTCATTATATGCAGCAATTTCTTTCTTTAAAGCAACAGTTTGCTTTTGCAAATCTTTCTGGGTTTTAGCCAAAGATTTAGCACTGTATTCAGGTGCTAATTTGCCTTGGTTAAGTTGCATCATTTGCTGGTCTAGATTTTTCAATTTTCCATTCAAAATCTGCTTTTTATTTTCAAGGTCAGATTGAGTTTGACCAAGGGTTTGCTTTAATTGCTTAATTTGTTGCTGTTCATCAATTACACGTTGCTGTTCTTGCTGGAACTGAGCTGCAATTTTTTGACGCTGTTCAGAACGACTTTGACCATTATCGTAAACTAGGCGAATTTCTAACTTTGCATTTGGATCATAAGTAAAATAATCCTGCCCAGTACCTTGTTTCCAAATATCCGCAGCTTGTTGGCTAATCTGAATCAATTGATCTTGGCTCAAACCAAAACGTGGGTCAATTTCAGCAATTTTATAAGTCAGATGCTGACCTGTTTTTTGCTGAATTTGAGTATGAGCTGGGGTGGCAAGATTAGCATTGGCTTGAAAATTAGAAAAAGCAAAGGCTACGCCTAGTAACAAAGATGTTAAACGCATAATTGATGGGGGGAGATTTTAAAAAAAACGTATTATAAGAATATAAAGTGAAAAATCAATCAAAAAATATACAATTTCAATAAATAAATGAGACTTTAGTCTCGTTATTTTTACCAAATGCCAAATTATTTTTTAGAAAAAATTCAATATATTTGGTTTTATTTAGTTTTTTTAATCATTTAACTTTAATGATTTTCCTTAATTGAACTATAAATAGAGCCTAATAACTCTAAATCTGAATCTGTTAATTTGAAATTATAGATATCTTGCTCTTTTAAACGCGGGTACATTAAAGATTTAGGATCAGTAGTATGTTTTAATCCTAAAGCATGACCAAACTCATGAGCAAGGGTCAAACGTAAATCATTTAAAGAAGTATAACCATAAATTTGAATTTGGTTTTGACTAAATAGGCCTTTATGAAAAGGCTGAATACTGGCTTTTTGCTCTAGCTTAAATTGTGTCATTAAAGTCATTAAATCACTTTGCTCTTGATTTAGATTTTTAATTTTTGCATTAAGCAATTGAATTTTAATATTTAAATTATTTGATTCGTTTTGCAGATTTCCAGATTTTTGCTGTAGTTGATTTTGCTGCTCTTTTAACTCATCGGCACGATAGTATCGTTGTTCTCCTTGATTAAAGCGTGTCACGTCTCGTTGATATTGTTCAAACTCAGCTTTTAGACTGATCTTTTTTTTGTTTAAATCTGATGATAGCTGATCAATTTCTTGTTTGTTTAAAATAATCTCTTCATTTTTAATGCGCCATTGTTCCTGCTTTTGCAAAAGTGTATTTAAATTTTCCTGTTGCTCACTTTTCATCATTTGATGATCATCATAAATTAAGTTAACTGATAACTGTGCTCCTGAATCATAAATAAAATAGGTTTTTCCAGTCTCTTTGTGCCAGATTTCAGCAGCTTGTTGGCTTACTTCAATAAATTGTTCTTTAGTGAGTTGAAACCGTGGGTCAATAAAAGCAATTTGATACTTCAAAGGTTGATGAGATGAACCCATTGGTAGATTACTTTGAGCAAAGATCTTCGTTTGAAAGCCTATGCATAAACACAAGCTCAATCCCCACCATAAAAATTTTTTCATGGCAAAATAAAAAATATAAATAAATCTTATTGTTAGCTACTTAATCAATTTCGTCAAAATGATAAAAAAGACAAGAGAGTGGGCGAGCTTTGTGATCTTGGTACAAAAATTGAAAAAGATGTTTTTACACTTGGCAATAATGGAATAATTAATGGAATAAGTAACAATGTATTTTACTTTATAAAATCTTTTTTATAATTAATAGATTAGTTTTTATAATTGACTTTTTTGACATTAGACAATTAAAAAATATACTTAAAAAGCTATTGTTATTTTTTGTAACCGATAAAAAACCGCGCCTAAGCGCGGTTTTTTATTAAAGAAACAAATTATTTTTTGTCATCTTTAACTTCAGTAAACTCTGCATCTACAACGCCATCATCAGCTTTTTGTTGACCTGCATCGCCACCTTGGAATGCATTTGGATCAAAGCCTTCTGCACCACCAGCTTGCTGTGCTTGTTCATAAGCACGTTGAGTGATAGGCATTAAGATGTTTTGTAAAGCTTCATTTTTAGCTTTGATATCTTCAACATCATTTTCTTTGGTTGCTAATTCAAGTTCAGAAACCGCAGTACTTACAGCTGTTTTTTCATCTTCAGTAACTTTATCACCAAGATCTTTAACTGCTTTGTTCGAGCTTGAAATTAATGCATCAGCTTCGTTACGAGCTTTTGCAAGTTCTTCAAACTTACGATCTTCTTCAGCATTCGCTTCAGCATCTTTAATCATTGCTTCGATTTCAGCATCAGACAAACCTGAGTTTGCTTTAATCTGGATCGATTGCTCTTTACCAGTGCTCTTATCTTTAGCAGATACTTTCAAGATACCATCAGCATTGATGTCGAAAGATACTTCAATTTGTGGCACACCACGTGGAGCAGGTGGAATGTCACCTAATTGGAAGTTACCCAACAATTTGTTTTGTTGAGCCATCTTACGTTCACCTTGGTAAACAGAAATGTCTACAGCAGGCTGGTTGTCAGCAGCAGTAGAGAACACTTGTGATTTCTTCGCAGGAATCGTCGTGTTTTTCTCAATGATTGGTGTTAATACACCACCCATTGTTTCAATACCTAAAGTTAATGGTGTTACGTCTAATAAAAGAACGTCAGTTTTGTCACCAGACAATACCGCACCTTGAATCGCAGCACCAATTGCAACTGCTTCATCAGGGTTTACGTCTTTACGTGGCTCTTTACCAAAGAATTCTTGTACTTTTTGTTGTACAAGCGGCATACGAGACTGACCACCAACTAAAATTACGTCAGAGATGTCAGAAGTCGAAAGACCAGCATCTTTAAGCGCGATACGACAAGGCTCAATTGTACGAGCAACTAAATCAGCAACCAAACCTTCGAGTTTTGCACGTGTTACATTGATCACTAAGTGTTTAGGACCAGTCGCATCAGCAGTGATATATGGAAGGTTGATTTCAGTTGCATTCGATGAAGAAAGCTCGATTTTTGCTTTTTCAGCAGCTTCTTTCAAACGTTGTAATGCAAGTGGATCATTTTTCAAGTTCACACTTTGTTCTTTCTTAAATTCTTCAACCAAGAATTCAATTAAAGCGTTATCAAAGTCTTCACCACCAAGGAAAGTATCACCATTTGTTGATAACACTTCGATTTGTTGGTCGCCATCAAGATCTGCGATTTCAATGATTGATACGTCAAAAGTACCACCACCTAAGTCGTAAACAGCAATTTTACGGTCGCCTTCTTTTTTGTCCATACCGAACGCAAGTGCAGCAGCAGTTGGTTCGTTAATGATACGTTTAACATCTAAGCCAGCAATTTTACCCGCATCTTTAGTTGCTTGACGTTGAGCATCATTAAAGTAAGCAGGAACAGTAATAACTGCTTCTGTAACTGTTTCACCTAAATAGTCTTCTGCAGTTTTCTTCATCTTTTTCAAGATTTCAGCAGAGATCTGTTGAGGTGCTAATTTTTTATCGTTTACTTCTACCCAAGCATCACCATTGTCAGCTTTGATGATTTTATAAGGTACAAGGCCGATGTCTTTTTGTACTGCTTGATCTTCATAACGACGACCAATTAAACGCTTAATAGCGAATAATGTATTTTTCGGGTTAGTTACTGCCTGACGCTTAGCGCTTTGACCAACCAAGATCTCGCCATCTTTATAAGCGATGATCGATGGAGTTGTACGTGTGCCTTCAGCGTTTTCGATTACTTTTACTTTATCGCCTTCAAGTACAGCAACGCATGAGTTGGTAGTACCTAAGTCAATACCAATAATTTTTGCCATGTGACGTTTTCCTCAAAAATTCTTTTGCAATGTTTTTGCTTGTTATCCGATATGAGAGTGAATCTATTTTTTTCAAGCATTTTAGCTAAAAAAAATCTAAAAACTCTCAAAAATTTACTTATTGACCGACCATAACCATAGCAGGGCGCAATAAGCGACCATTTAAGGTATAGCCTTTTTGTAAAACAGTACCGATTTCATTCGCTTTAGCATTTGGATCAATACCAACTGCTTGATGTAACTCCGCATTGAAACCATTCTTAGTGTCAGCTTCTACAACGCCAAATTTTTCAAGCGCAGTTAACAGTGACTTCAAGGTTAATTTAATACCTTCAAGTACCGGTGTTTCTTCATCACCCGCCGCTTGAATTGCGCGCTCTAGATTGTCTACAGAATCCAGTAATTCTTTTGCAAATTTTTCAAGCACAGTTTCCTTATGCTTTTCAGACTCACGTTGAATACGCTCTACACTCTTTTGTGCTTCGTAAACAGCATTTGCTGTACGTGCTTTTTCAAGTTTAAGACTTTCTTCTAATTTAGTGATTTGCGCTTGTAAAGATTCAACGGTAACGTCGTTTGCTTGCTCTCCACCTTCAGCCTGAGTTTGCTCATTAGATTGCTCTGCTTGCTCGTGTTGAATGTCTTGAGCTTGCTCATTTTGCTCATTAGCCATTGATGATCTCCGTTTAAATGGGTTTTTAAACATGTACAGTCCTTTTGGCATCAGTATTTACTGTGTAAAACCTGAACTGCCATGCATATGCTGTAATTCATTAATAGGGATGAAGTATGGGCATTGCCTAAAAATTCAAGCGTACACGGCAATTTAAAACTTTTAATTTTGCGGTTTTAAGTAAAAATCTAAATTTTCGATCATAAAAGCAATAAATTCCTGCGTTATTTTTGGTAAATGTTGCCTCGATGCATATACCACTGACAGACTTAATTCCGGAGCTGAAAAGTTTTTAAATAAAGGAATTAGTCGTTTTTCTTTTAAATCTTTTTTAACTAATAGTGACGGCAACATAGCCACACCTTGGGCATGTAGACACATATCATAAACAGCATTTACATCATTACTTTTAAAGGTGACGTTTAAAGGATAATTCTGCGGTTGTTGTTCTTCATCAAAAAGTGTCCAAAATTGATGTTGGCTATGGTGAGTTAAACATTCATATTGAATAAGTTGTCTTGGGTGAGAGAGGGGGCTATGCTCTTTTAAATAGTCTGGATGAGCACAAAATATCGATTCAATCTGACAGACTGGTCTCGCAATTAATCCATCTGCAACTTTTTGCGTTATACGCAAGGCTAAATCGACCTGTGCATCAATCAAGTCAATTGTATTTTCAGTAAGATATACGTCAAATTGAATATGTGGATGTTGTTTTTTAAATTGACGAATACATTCCCCAACACCCAATTGAAATAAAAATAAACCACAGGTAAAGCGAATCGTACCGTTATGTTGTTCGGGTGCTGCCAGCTCTTGTAGAAGTTGTTGTTGTTGTAAAATATTTTCGCAGTAGAGTAGGGCTTTTTCACCGGCTGGAGTGAGAGATATTTTTCGGGTATTCCGCTGAAATAGTCGAGTTGAGAATGTATGCTCTAGGTGTTCAAGATAGCGAGAAACCATGGCACGGGAATAATTAAGATGCTCGGCGGCTTTGGTTAAATTGCCGTGCTGAGCAATAGAAACAAAGACCTGTATGGCTTTTAAAGTATCCATATGCTTTATCATTATTACAATATATGCAACAGTTTATCTTAATTTTGGGCATTTATCTTGCAGGAATTGCAATTTAAAGTGTTCTTTATGAAATTGGAGAATACACAATGAAACTTTTTAAATTAACTGCTTCAGCCCTAGCAACTGCCACAGCTTTAACGATGGCTCCCTCAGCTTTTGCACAAGATCTAAAAATCCAAAATTTTCTGGCTAAACCAGAACATTTTGGAGTGACTTCCACTTTAATTGAAGGTGATAAAGAAGTTTTATTAGTGAATGCGCAATTCTCAAAATCTGAAGCATTACGTATTGCGGCTGATATCCTTGATAGTGGTAAAACTTTAAAAACAATTTTCGTAAGTTATGGTGACCCAGACTTCTATTTCGGATTAGATGTATTTAAACAATACTTTCCGAATGTACAAATCATTGCAACTCCGGAAACCGTTAAACATATTCAAGATACTCAAGCACTGAAAGTGAAATATTGGGGACCACAGATGGGTGCCAATGCACCTAGCCAAATTATTGTGCCTAAAGCTTACACTGCCAAAACTTTAAAACTTGAGAATGAAGCAATTGAAATTAAAGGTAAAAAAGATCTTACTTATTTGTGGATTCCTTCTGCAAAAGCAGTAGTAGGCGGTATTCCAGTATCTTCAGGTATCCATTTATGGATGGCAGATACTCCTAAAACTAAAGATCGTGCTGAAGTGATTCAATCTCTAGAAAGTATCAAAGCTCTTCAACCTCAAACGGTAGTTCCTGCCCATATGGTTGAGGGCGCTCCACAAGGTTTGAATGCAGTTAACTTTTCGATCGATTATCTCAAGAATTATGAGAAAGCAGCCAAAGTAAGTAAGAATGCTAGCGAATTGAGTCAGCTCATGCAAAAACAATATCCAGCCTTAAAAAGTGTGGATAGCCTCGAGTTAGGTGCAAAAGTTGTAAAAAGCGAGATGCAATGGCCATAATTTAAAGCCATATATCTTAAATTTTTAAAAAAGCCGTGATCTATACACGGCTTTTTTTGTGGGAAAGAGGATTTTTTAAGCGAAAAATCTCTGTAACAGTCTACGTACCTTATATTGCGTTTCTATAAAGAGAAATTTTTTAAGCCAATAAAAAGTGCAATATAAAAATTAGAAATTGATAAAGTTAAACAAAAGCTTAGCCTCAAGCATTTATATAAAAGATAGGAGTAAGGGTAGGGAAGTGAATTTAATAAAAAATTGCACAATTTGTACTTCTATTACTACAAAAGACAACCAATGATACGCACGCCAGAAAAAAAAATTGTGAATTATAGGCAGCGCGAAGATGAACTTTGCATTTAAGTGTTTGTCGTAATGAAAGGAAAATGATTATGAAAAAATTAGGTCTTATCTCTGTAGTACTTGCTGGTGTTGCTTTTACAGCTGTTGGTTGTGCATCTGAAGCTGGTTTAAATGCATCAGGTTCTGCTCAAACAAGTGCTAGCCCATCTGGCGTAGAAGCTGGTGTAGGTGTTGATGCTGGCGTTTCTGGCCAAGCACAACCAGGTCAAGTTGATGCTGGTGCTTCAGGTTCAGTTTCAGGTTCTGCAACTGCTCAGTAATTCTTAGCGATAAGAACAGTTAAAAGATTATAGAATACATATATTCAAGATGCCGATTTATATATGAAATGAGCTGCTACTCATTATTCTATAATTAAGAGAGTTTAGAATTCTCAAAAAAGCCCCAAAAGACGTAGCTTATTGGGGCTTTTTATATAGTAAAGAATTTAGTCATCATGACGATAATCTCGATGATCACGATCTTCTACCCGTTTTTTATCCCATTCGTGGCGTCTTTTATCGTCATCACGGTGTTTTTTATCCTCGTCATGGCGTCTTTTATCCCATTCATGACGGTTTCGGTCCTGTTCGCGAGCAACTCTTCGTTGTTGTTCATATATTCTTTGACGTTCTTCCCAACGTTTTCGTTCCCAATCATTATATCGACGTCCATCATTGCGATCATAGCGATTAGTATCATGGTAACCATAACCACTACGATAAGAAGGATCGTCCGTATAAGCCACACAGCCTACAGTTAAAAGACTGGTTGCTAATAAAGTAACAACTATTTTTGTTGACATAACCGTACCTCTTTTTGTCTGGTAACAATAATTGGCAAAAAATTCCTGTTTTAAGTGACACATTTGTTAATGACATTTGCTTTAAATCAGATTAGCGTAATTTGGGTTTTACCTTTGTATCTTGATTACATGAGTTGTATGCGAATATAGTCAAATAACAACAGAATTCTGTAGAAAATATGAAGGATAAGAGGAATTCATGGAGATAGGCATGACAGCATTCAATCAAAAAATTCAAACATTGCTAGATAAGGGCCAAGGCCCCGCTGCTCGAGCTCTTGATAAGTTACCTCGATTAGCTCAAGAATCACTTGCCAAAATTCTTGGATATTCTTACCAATATCCAGATCTCGACTCATTTACTAAATGTCTCATGGCTGTACAAATTAAACAGGGTCGTATCGGTTTCATTGGTTCAGACCCAATTGAATCTAGAAGGCTGTTCGATACTCAAATGCTGGCTATACGCCAGAAATCAACAGATATTGATTCAGTAGAAGATATTCGGTTACCGCTCCAAAGCGGAACTGTTTTCGCAAGACACTATCATCCGGCACCTAGTAAAAAATTACCTCTTCTTGTTTTCTATCACGGAGGAGGGTTTGTTGTTGGTGGTTTAGATACTCATGATGAGGTTTGCCGCTTATTAGCAAAATATGCAAAAGTACAAGTACTCAGTATTGATTATCCTCTTGCACCTGAGGTTTCTCCTCAACATTTAATCCAATCGTGCGAAGATGCTTTGGCTTGGGTATATCAAAATCGTAGACAATTAAAAATATTAAAAGGTCGAATTGCTGTAGCGGGTGACAGTGCAGGTGGAAACATCAGTACAGTCGTGGCTCAAAGATCAGTAAATAAACCTTATGCTCCACAGGCACAACTTCTTATTTACCCTGCAGTGGATTTCAAGAGCCGACATCCATCCTTTTATGCTTATAACGAAGGATTGGTTTTGACAGATAACGATATCAATAATGTCACTCAATATTATGCAACTCAGCATAATGTAGAGTTAGACGATCCTATTATCTCTCCAACCTATGGTAACTTGAAAAAGAATCCACCGGCTTTTGTGATTACTGCTGGGCATGACGTATTACATGATGAAGGAAAAATCTATAGTTATAAGCTACGCCAAAATGGCGTCAAAATGCATTATGAAGAATACGCAGATCAAACTCATGGATTTATAAATTTGACGCCTATTTCTAAAAAGGCCAAACGTTACACCATCGAGTTCAGTAAAAACTTTAGAAAATTCTGGGATAAAAATAGCTAAATAATAGTTTGGTCCATGTTTCACGTGGAACGTGGGCTTATACTCAAATCTAAAATATAAGGCTTTAAATAAAAGATAATAAATACTCACTAGAATTCTTTTATATAGACGATTAAATTTAACCTTTATTAAGTTTTGCATTTTACTGTAGGAAGATATGAAAAAATTATTAATGCTATGTTGCTTGGGTTTAAGCAGTCATTCAGTCTGGGCTGACACTTTAGTTGAAATGCAAACGAATTTAGGCAACATTGAAATACAGCTTTATGATGAGAAAGCTCCAATCAGTGTGAAGAATTTTAAAAGCTATATAAAGTCGAACTTTTATAAAGATACGATCTTCCACCGCGTAATTCCTGGATTCATGGTACAGGGTGGTGGACTTACTGCAAATATGCAGGAAAAAACTACTCGAGCACCAATTAAGAACGAAGCTGGAAATGGAATTGCTAACACACGCGGAACCTTAGCAATGGCTCGTACCGCAAATCCTGATTCAGCTACTAGTCAGTTCTTTATTAATGTTGCTGATAATAGTTTTCTAAATCGCTCAGCTGGTAATGCAGGTTATGCAGTTTTCGGAAAAGTGGTTAAAGGTATGGATGTCGTTGATCGCATTGTAAAAGTGCCAACAACCAATGATGGAGCCCATCAGAACGTACCTAAACAATCTATTAAGATAATAGATATCAAAATCAAAAAAGAATGAAAATAAATTTCCATATAGTTTTCTGTTTTATATCAATGATATATACTTAAATTAAGCTTTGTTGTTAATTTATTTGAGTAAAAAAGAGACGGTCGAGTGCATGTGTTTGGAAAAGTGCTTGCGTACTAATTTTTTTCCCCTATAATGCACTCATCCCGACGCGATACATGAGAATATCTTAGCTTACAGGGTTAAGATGAAAACTTGGTATTGCGTTGAATTCTGTCTCTGACGAAGAGCAG
>NZ_JANBOB010000025.1:0-934 GCF_035615195.1 Acinetobacter sp. IK31
TCACATCTGGTACATAAAGCTGCTTTAAATGGTGACTATGAATTAAAAAATGTCTTGTTCCAATATGGAGAAGAAGACCCGAAACCAAGTTTGGCAATTCGTCATTTAAAAATTCGTGCTGGTGAAAAAATTGCAATTCTGGGACGCAATGGGGCTGGTAAATCGACCCTGCTTCAGCTTCTATCTGGCATGCAAGTCCCAACTCAAGGTGCAGTGCATTTAGATGGTCTGGATCTTTCTTTAATTGACCCATCTGATGTACGTCGTGATATGGGTTTACTCAACCAGAATGCACAACTTTTCTACGGTACGATTCGTGAGAACCTGACTTTAGGTGCACCACTTGCAACGGATGAAGATATTCTTCGGGCTTTAGTAGTGACAGGTGCATTACCTTTTGTGCAAGAGAAAAAAGAAGGACTAGATCACCTGATTTTAGAAGGTGGGGTTGGTTTCTCAGGTGGCCAGAAACAAGCATTGTTATTGGCTCGCTTATTGATTCGTCAACCTAATATTTTATTACTCGATGAACCGACAGCATCCATTGATGATGTGGCAGAGAAGCAACTGATTGATCATTTAAAAGGATGGCTGGCACATCGGACCTTGGTCGTTGCGACACACCGCCGAGCTGTTTTAGAACTGGTGGACCGTATTATTGTCGTTAACGAAGGCAAAATCGTGATGGATGGTCCAAGAGATCAGGTCCTTAACCAATCAACAGCCCAGCAAAAACAAGTAAACCAAGGGGGTAATTCATGAGCGAACCACAAAAAGAACAAGAACTCACCCGTTCAATGAATGTCTCTTATAGTGAACCACCGTTACCCCGTGCCAGTTTAGTGATCTGGATTGTGGGGATTGGTTTAGTTATTTTCTTTATCTGGGCATGGGTATTTAAACTTGAAGAAGTGTCTACCGGCACCGGTAAAGT
>NZ_JANBOB010000026.1:0-772 GCF_035615195.1 Acinetobacter sp. IK31
TCAGAGTCACTGTCGCTATCAGAGTCGGAATCGCTGTCAGAATCAGAGTCGCTGTCAGAGTCCGAATCGCTGTCGCTGTCAGAGTCCGAATCGCTGTCGCTGTCAGAGTCACTGTCAGAATCAGAATCGCTGTCAGAGTCAGAATCGCTGTCCGAATCAGAATCGCTGTCCGAATCAGAATCGCTGTCAGAGTCAGAATCACTGTCAGAATCCGAATCGCTGTCGCTATCCGAGTCAGAATCGCTGTCCGAGTCAGAATCACTGTCAGAGTCAGAATCGCTGTCAGAGTCCGAGTCACTATCAGAATCGCTGTCCGAGTCCGAATCGCTATCAGAGTCCGAATCGCTATCAGAGTCCGAGTCACTATCAGAATCAGAGTCGCTGTCCGAGTCCGAATCGCTGTCCGAATCAGAGTCGCTGTCCGAGTCCGAATCGCTGTCCGAATCAGAGTCGCTATCCGAGTCAGAGTCACTGTCAGAGTCCGAGTCGCTGTCCGAATCAGAATCACTGTCCGAATCCGAATCGCTGTCGCTATCCGAGTCACTGTCAGAATCCGAATCGCTGTCGCTATCCGAGTCAGAATCGCTGTCAGAGTCAGAATCACTGTCAGAATCAGAGTCACTGTCAGAATCAGAGTCACTGTCAGAATCCGAATCGCTGTCGCTATCCGAGTCAGAATCGCTGTCAGAGTCAGAATCGCTGTCAGAGTCAGAATCGCTGTCAGAGTCAGAATCACTGTCAGAATCAGAGTCACTGTCAGAATCCGAATCGC
>NZ_JANBOB010000027.1:0-1273 GCF_035615195.1 Acinetobacter sp. IK31
TCGGTACAGATGGCAGCTTCAATGCACAAGTGGCGTTGGGTGCAGATGCAATCGATGGCACAGTCGTGAATGTCAATGGTGTGAACTACACCGTGACAGCAGCTGACCTGACCAACGGCTTCATCACCGCAGCGATTGCTGTGACAGGCGAAGGCCCAGTCGCGATCCATGCCGAGGCAGTTGATCCACAAGGTAACGTGGATGTTGCAGATGCAGACGTCACAGTCACTGTAGATACCTTACCGGCTGACCTGATCGGTGCGATCACGATCCCTGAAGACTTAAATGGCGACGGTATCCTGAATGCAGACGAGCTCGGCACAGACGGAAGCTTCAATGCACAAGTGGCGTTGGGTGCAGATGCAATCGATGGCACAGTCGTGAATGTGAACGGAACCAGCTACACCGTGACAGCAGCTGATATTACCAACGGCTTCATCACCGCAGCGATTGCTGTGACAGGCGAAGGCCCTGTGGCAATCCATGCCGAGGCAGTAGATGCACAAGGTAACGTGGATGTTGCAGATGCAGACGTCACAGTCACTGTAGATACCTTACCGGCTGACCTGATCGGCGCGATCACGATCCCTGAAGACTTAAATGGCGACGGTATCCTGAATGCAGACGAGCTAGGTACAGACGGCAGCTTCAATGCACAAGTGGCATTGGGAGCAGATGCAATCGATGGCACAGTAGTGAATGTTAACGGCACTAACTACACCGTAACAGCAGCTGATATTACCAACGGCTTCATCACCGCAGCGATTGCTGTGACAGGCGAAGGCCCAGTCGCGATCCATGCAGAAGCAGTCGATGCACAAGGTAACGTGGATGTTGCAGATGCAGACGTGACAGTAACGGTTGATACCTTACCTGCAGACCTGATCGGTGCGATCACGATCCCTGAAGACTTAAATGGCGACGGTATCTTAAATGCAGACGAGTTAGGCACAGATGGCAGCTTCAATGCACAAGTGGCGTTGGGACCAGATGCAATCGATGGCACAGTCGTGAATGTGAACGGTACTAACTACACCGTAACAGCAGCTGACCTGACCAACGGCTTTATCACCGCAGCGATTGCTGTGACAGGCGAAGGCCCAGTCGCGATCCATGCCGAGGCAGTCGATCCACAAGGTAACGTCGATGTTGCAGATGCAGACGTGACCTTAACCATCGACACAACTCCACAAGACTTGATTACAGCAATTACGGTTCCTGAAGACTTAAATGGCGACGGCATCCTGAATGCAGACGAACTCGGCACAGATGG
>NZ_JANBOB010000028.1:0-19585 GCF_035615195.1 Acinetobacter sp. IK31
TCTCAATACAGACAAAAAAAGGTATAGAAAAAGCAGAAGCTATTGAGAAAAAGTCTGATTTGAGTAGTAGTAAAGAAAAATTAAAGTCAAATCCAGTTCCATCCTCGACTAAGGATATGGTTACTCCACCAGTGCTAACACAAAAAAAGAATGAGAAGAATTATATTACAATTGATGGTGTTGAATACGTTAATAATGAATACTTAGAGAAACAAGAGTTTAATCTTGAAGGTAAAAAACGTTTTTATATTATGCCGGATGGCTTAGGCCGTACGGAGTCTATTGAACGTAAAAAAGGTGTCAGTCAGTCTATTCTTGATAATGTATTAAATCGATCACGAGAAGATCAAGTCTCTTCTGTTGTGCTAGCTCCTACTTATGTAAGATTGTCACATCAGGAGTTAGCGAATACTTTTGAGAATGATATGTGCTTTATTAAAGATGATAATAAGTCAATTAAAAAATTAAGCCAGAATAAAGAAGTTGGTTTATGGCCAAGAAAACCGCTCAAAGAGAAATTTGAATACGAAGTTATAAAAATAGATTCATCTATTAAGAATGTACAAGTGGCATCCTATGCTATGTCCAATGAGAAGCCAGTATATTATTGGCCACTCGCAGTTTTTTTAGATGAAAAGGGTTGTGTTTTAGAAGGTGCTAGTGGTTTTAAGAGTAAAGCATATCCTGCGACGATTTTGCAACATGCATCGATTTCAGGTGTCTTACAAGTGCCTGATCGCTCTTATTATATTATGTTGACGCCTTTATCTTCTGCTGTGGACATGCCGGATCAAGAACTATCGAATCAGGGACAAATTAAAATTTCAGTATTACGTTAAAAATAAATTAGGAATTATGATGAGTAACAAAATTTTATTACCTTTTGCATTATCCACACTGGCAATCTTATTAAATGGTTGTGGTGGTGGCGGTTCAACAATTAACGAAGATCCTACACAAGGAGGGGGTGGTATTCCAACCACCAATTTAGCTTGTAAAGCAGCTAATATTTCAGATGAATCTTGTTTAAACTTTGAACTGGATTATCCAATTGCTGGCCTAAATTTTGATTGTAGTTTATCTCCTAATCAGCATTACATTACAAAACTAGACCGTAACTCGGTTGGAGGCGCTTGTAGTATTAGTAGTGGTAGGTCAGATGAAACGATATCGCTTTATTTGCAAGGAAATAATGCACGTAAGATCTCTTTAGGAACAATAAAGCTTGATTCACTTGGTAAGTATGGGACTGTACATTTAACTGTGTTAGATATGGCTACAGCATTAACTGGTCAGACTCCAACTTCCATGAGCAATACTGATCCAACTATTAGAGTTGCGATGGCTTTAATTAAGCTATTTCAAAGTATTGGTATTGAACGTGGCGATAACGTGATTGGTGATTTACAGCCAACTCAATTTACTCAAGATAAGAAAGACTTACTGAGCAGTTTGACACAAGATGTGACTGTAGCTGAATGGAAAAGTGGTCAATATGCAAACATCTTAAAACCTTGGTTAGATGTAAGCAAAGTTTCTGATGACCAAGCTTACGAGTTGCTTGTTCAATCAACAAATATCGCTAATGCTGGATTATATCAAGCCAATGAAGCAATATATGCTGGATTTAATAATCTACCAGAACCTCTTCCACTGGGTTTCTATGGTTGTAATCAAACATCTTTAACTAAGTGCTTCAGTACCTCTTCAAGTAATTTACGTCATATGATGGGCAATATGTTCTTGCTTACAGACCGTCAAGGCTATGGTTTTGGTTACGGTTTACAATGGCGGGGGGATGCAACTCTTTCCAAAGATGATAAAGGTAATATTTTAGGTGTATTGCCGGCCATTATTTTATTGACCAAAGCAAAACCTGTACAGATGGTTGCTTCAGGACAAAAAGGATGGTTGAGTCCAATTACCAAAGAAATTCAGTCTACTCAGCCATTACGTTTAAGCGTGGACAGTAATGCGAATAATGATTTACAGATTTATCAAGGTAAACTCGTTAATGAATATGCTGTAGCGGGGAACGAAGGTTTTTATAAACAGTTAACACGCACAACTACTGCTGGAAATGCACAACATTATGGTTTGTGGCGTCAAGCTGTAGGTACGGAAAGTTATAATGGTTCTTTAGATATTTTAAAAGCAAATCCAGTAAGCTATTTAGGAAAATCTATTTTTAAAACATCGAAAAATGTGAGCTCTGGCCAGCGTTATGTATTTCCGTTATATGCAACTTTAACTTTTAAGTTTAATACAGCAGGACTTGCTCCAATTGATTTGGGTATTGTGGTTGATGAGTATGGTGATATTCGTACAGATATTAAGCCAAATGCAACTGACACTGACAAATCAGGTCAGTGTGCGACAGTCGCAGATACTAGTCTGATTGATAGTAATGGTATCCAACAATATCGGATCGGGACTACAGGTGGTACACAATCTTCAGATAATGATAGTTCGATTACAGTTCGTATGATTTTATCAAATCCTCAGTTAGGTAACCTTAATGGGATTATGATGGGACTTAATTCTATAGTGAAACAGGATTCTGATATAAAAGATAATATAGATGATTCGATTTCAGTGAGTGGCGCTAAGATTAATATTTACAATCTATTAGCTGGTCAAAATACAGGTAATAGTATTAATTTGAGCACCTTTGAAAATACGACAGTGAATTGGATTAATTTACACGCTTATTATCAGGCTGTTTATAATAGTATTAAGGATATTAGTCCAGCACCAACTGATGAAGAGAAAGCATTAGCACAACGTATTGTTGGAACAGTAACAATCAAACTAGCCGATCAGTCTATTCCAACATGTAAAGCAATTAAAACTAAGTCTTAACATATTAAACAAATAAAAAAGACCGCCTAGCGGTCTTTTTTATTATCTAATTGATTAACCAGTATGGTCTAAACGAGTACCCAAAGTCTCAAGATGTGTTGGGAAAACTTGTTTTTTACGGTCTTCAAAATAATGTCTTAGTGTGTGTTCAACGCTAGGGAAGGCAAGCTCACCCCATGGAATTTCATGTTCTTCAAACAGACGACTCTCGATACTTTCTTCGCCTGCACCAAAAATTCCATCTTTCAGCTGCGCTTTAAACAACACATAAATCTGACCAATACGAGGAATATTGTACATACAGTATAGTTGCTCTATTTCAATCTCGGCTTCTGCTTCTTCACGAGTTTCACGTGCTGCTCCTTGCTCCATGGTTTCGAACAATTCCATATAACCAGCAGGTAGGGTCCATAAACCATAACGAGGTTCAATAGCACGGCGACAGAGTAATATTTTGTCTTCCCATAACGCTAAGGCACCACAGATTACTTTAGGATTTTCATAATGGATATTGCCACACTGAGTACAAACACGACGTACTTTATGATCACCTAAAGGAATTTTTTGTTCGGTTTTATGCCCACACGCTACACAGAAACTCATAATTATCATCGAGTATAGAGATGCCTCAGCATAACTGAATTTTTAGACTTACGCATCAACTCTATGTCTTAAGTTTATTTTTCAGATATGATGCAAAGAGAGACAGAATAATAGGTGAATGGTATGGAAGAGCACTTGCTAACACAAAAGTTACAGCAAAGATTGCGCTTTTCCACCCGCATACAAGAAGCACAAGCTGCAGTACTCATTGCTATTACAAATGAAAATAATCCTAAGGTATTACTCACTCGCCGTTCAATACATATGAACAATCATGCTGGTGAAGTTTCTTTTCCTGGTGGAAAGCGTGATCCAAGTGACGCGAGTAATATTGTTGTTGCGCTAAGAGAAGCTCAGGAAGAGACCGCTTTAAATCCTTTTGATGTGCAGTTGCTCGGCGATTTGCCAATGCAACGTGCAAGAAGCGGGTTATCTGTAAAACCCATCGTTGGGCTTATTCCTCCAGAGATTACGTTAATACCTCAACCTACGGAAATTGATCGAATCTTTTTCGTGCCGTTGCAGCAACTCATCGAGACAAGACCAACGCCTCACGAAGTACGTTATGCCCATCAATCTTTATATTTTCCGAGTTTACAGATTGATAATGAAATTATTTGGGGTTTAACTGCTCGTATGCTAGTTGCTCTGTTTAAATACGGGTTAGGTTATCAAAAAGATTGGCCATTTTTACTTAACTCACCAACCTTTGGTATGCCAAAATTTTCTCATAAGAATAAATGATCAGGACTGATAAATTATGATGTATAGCTATCAAGGACAGCACCCAAAAGCCTTACATGAACCATGGGATGGTTGGGTTGCTCCCACAGCAACGTTGATTGGACAAGTAGAGTTGGGTCGTCAAGTCAGCATCTGGTTTGGTGCAGTAGTTCGTGCTGATAACTGTGTAGTTCGAATTGGTAATTTTTCTAATATTCAAGAAAATTCTGTATTACATACCGATGCTGGGCTAGAGCTCAATATTGGTGAATATGTCACGGTCGGACATAAAGTCATGCTGCATGGCTGTACGATTGGTGACAACAGTTTGATTGGTATGAACGCCGTGATTTTAAATCGGGCTGTGATTGGTAAAAATTGTATTATTGGCGCTAATGCTTTAATTCCAGAAGGGAAAGTCATTCCGGATAATTCAGTCGTTATGGGATCACCCGGCAAAATTGTTAAAACTTTAGATGAAGATGGTGCGGCTAAAATACGGTTGAGTGCATTGCATTATGCTGAACATTTTAAAAGCTACGCTGATTTAAAAGAATTCCACTTTTAACTCTTTTTTAGCAAAAAAAATTATGCCAAGTTAAATCTTGGCATTTTTATTTAGACAGAGAACAACTCGCCTATCAGAGCCGAGTGGGGTATTATAACCCCCGTTTTTAATCTGATTTAATACTAAGGTTGTGCATGAAATTGCTGGCGTTGGAAACTGCAAATGAGCAGTGTTCTATTTCATTAGTCGATGAAACCCAAGAACTGTTTTTTCAACTCGATACGCGGGCGAAAGCACAAACCCAGACCATTTTGCCCATGATTGAGCAGGGGATACAACAAACAGGTCTTGAGGTTGCTGGTCTGGATGCGATTGCCTTTAGTCGTGGCCCGGGTTCTTTTAGTGGTGTCCGAATTAATGCAGCTGTGACTCAGGCTTTAGCATGGTCACAAGATTTACCCGTTATTCCCGTTTCGAGTTTACAAGCTTTAGCACAAGCAGCATACCGACTTGAAGGTTTGGAACAGGTGACTGCGGTTCTCGATGCTCGTATGAATGAAGTTTATATTGCAAGTTTTGTTCTAGATGAACATGGAATTATGCAATGTATTGATGAAGAAAAATTAATGGGCTACGAACCAGCGACTGCTTATGCAAAACATTGCTTAATTGGTTCGGGTGCAAAGCTCCTTCAAGCTGATGCAGAGCATCAAACAATCACTGCAACTGCACAAGACATTGCTTCTATTGCACGTGTTTATGCAGCGCAAAAGCAGTGGGTTGATGCTGAACATGCTTTGCCAGTTTATTTACGTGATGATGCATGGAAAAAAATAGCAGATCAGGGTAAAGCAAAATAAAGGCACTACTCATGCACATATATTTTGAAGTAGATTTTCAAGAACAAGCTCAGAACTACCAAGCTGTGCTTTGTTCTAGAGGTGTGACTGTTGAATTGCAGCCAGTTGAAAAGCTGAATGCACGTTTTTTGCGTTTAAATCCTGAATTGGCACTTTGTGTAGATGAAAACGGGCTATGGTTATCTGCAAATGGCATGAAAATGCAGCCCGACTGGAAAGCCGAAATTTCCCGTTTAAAACGTGCAAGTCTTAAATCAGAAATGATTGCTCGGGCTTGTCAGTTAGGTGAAAAACCTACCTTAATTGATGCTACAGCTGGCTTAGGTCATGATAGTTTACTCATGGCTTATCTTGGCGCACAAATACAATTGGTTGAGCGCCATCCGATTTTATTTACTTTACTTGAAGATGCAAAAGCCCAAGCTGAGCAAGATAGCTTTTTAAGCCAGTTTATGGAACGGATTCAACTGATCTTTGCTGACTCTGCAAGTTATCTACAACAACTACAGCAAACAGCTCAAATGGTTGATGTAGTTTATCTAGACCCGATGTTTCCGCAGCGTGATCAGAATCATCAAGTAGTAAAAAAGCAAGCTCAAGTTAAAAAACAGATGCAGCTTTTACATCTCCTTTTACCCGAAGATGGCGAAATGGATTTAGGTGATAATTTACTGTTTCTGGCGCAGAAAGTTGCTAAACGTGTGGTGGTTAAACGGCCACGCCATGCTGTTTTTCTGGCAAATCAAGAGCCAGCTCATCAATGGCAAGGAGATGCTTGTCGTTTTGATGCGTATTTTCAGTAGGCTTATGTAAGGTTAGGTTTTATTGCTTGAATAATGCACAAATATATGTGATATAGTTCAAAAGCATGATTGCTAAAATTCTTAGCAGGCATACACTTAAGATGCCTGACAAAAACGAAATTTTTGAAAACCTTTTATGATTGATCTTAAACCCTCCATTAACTTTTGGCATGATTTTAAAAGCAACCAAATTGCCGGAATGTGGCTGTTTTTGGGATCAAGACGTTCTTTACAAATTGTACATCCATCTATTCTTCAGCTCATTGTCTGGGGAATTTTAGGGGGCTGTACTAACTCTCTTTATAGCTGGCTTGTGGCTGGTCAAATTGGTGATTTCAATTCACAAGGTTTAATTGGTTACGCACTTTGGCCATTTATTGCTTTAATTGTTGGTATTTTCTTATCACAGCGCACCAATCAACCTCGTTTAATGCTAGTGCCTGCTTTACTTTGGTTGGTTCTAGATACAAATATCTTATTAATTCAATGTTTAATTCAGTATTTGGGTTCTAACGGTTATCTCAACTTTATTCCAGATGCCATTTATAACGGAATTTTACCTAGTCTATTTGTGGCTTTGTTCGTATGGCAAAGTTTAGCGGTGATTTGGGTTTTCTCACGCGAGCTCAAGTGGCCTTGGTGGGAACGTGCACTCGTCATGGTTGCGACTATTGCGACGATGGTGGTCTGGCAACTTTCTGTAAAAGATCAACCTATTTGGAAGGTTGAAGACTCAGCTCCAACATTTGCTGAAGATGCTTTTTATGCGCAAAGTAAGCTGCTGAATGATTCTTTAGAGCAAGTCGAATATGGTGAGCAGGCAAAAAGTCATTGGTATTTTTTAGGCGTGGCAGGTGACAGCTACCAAGATGTTTTTAAATCGGAAGTAGTCCGTATTAAAGAACAGTTTGATACACGTTTTGGAACGATTGGTCGGTCAATGATGCTGGTCAATAATCCAGATACGCGTACTGAAATTCCGATTGCCTCTAAAACCAGTATAGAGTTAGCCCTACGCCGTATGGGTCAGCAAATGAACCGTGATAGTGATGTACTATTTCTATATATGACTTCACACGGTGAACAAAATCACTTCGAAATTGAGAATGCACCATTAGATCTAGGGCAAGTAGACCCTAAATGGTTGCGTGAAACACTTGATAAATCCGGTATTCGCTGGCGTGTGATTGTCATCTCTGCCTGTTATTCAGGAAGCTTTATTCCTGCTTTACAGTCTCCAGATACCTTAATTATTACTGCATCTGCTGCTGATAAAACTTCTTTTGGATGTAATAACGAAGCCGACTATACCTATTTTGGTCGGGCTTTCTTTGATTTGGCTATGCGAGAGCAATCTTCGATGAAAGATTCGTTTAGTACAGCTAAGCAAACAGTAACCAAATGGGAAGTGGCTCAAGGTGTAGAACCTTCAGAGCCTCAGTGGATGATTGGTAAAAATATGGAACTCATGCTACCTCAATTGGAAAAGTATCTATTTCCTCAGCAAAATACTGGTAGTGTAGATATTGCTCAAACAAAAACAGAGGCCAAAAACGATGCAACTCCTGCAAAAAAACCGCTGCTTTGAGGGTGAGCAGCGTATATACCAATTTGAATCTTCTTATTTAAAAGGACCGGCTAAGTTTGGTGTGTATTTGCCACCAGCCGCTTTAGAAGGTAAACCTTGTTCAACCTTGTTTTATTTAGCAGGTTTAACTTGTACTGAAGAAACCTTTGCCATAAAAGCACATGCACAGCATATGGCAGCACAGTTAAGTTTAATATTGATTACGCCAGACACTTCTCCTCGTGGAGAACAAGTCGCTGCAGGGGATAATTGGGATTTAGGTCAAGGTGCAGGTTTCTATATTAATGCAACGCAAGCACCTTGGTCTGATCATTATCAAATGGAAAGCTATTTGATTGATGAGTTATATCCACTTATTTTGAAAAACTTTCCTGTAAATGCTCAACAAGTCGGTATCTTTGGGCACTCAATGGGTGGCCACGGGGCATTAACTTTAGCGTTTAAATATCCTGAAAAGTTCAAGTCTGTATCTGCTTTTGCACCGATCTGTGCACCAACTGAATGTGCATGGGGAGACAAAGCCTTTAGTCATTATTTAGGGGATGACCGCGGTAGCTGGCTGGCTCATGATGCCACAGCTTTAGTTTCAAAAAATGGTGCAGTATTTGATGAAATTTTGCTTGATCAGGGATTGGATGATCAATTTTATGAACAGCTTCACCCTGAAAAATTTAAGCAAGCATGTTTAAAAGTGGGACAGCCTTTAACTTTAAGACAACATGCTGGCTATGATCATGGCTATTACTTTATTCAAACCTTTATGGATGAGCATTTGCAGTTTCATGCAATCCAGTTAGAAAAGGTAAATGGCTAATTAATGCTGCCATTCCACCTGAAATTCTTGTTGAGCCATACGGTTTAGATGATCAAGCACGACTTTTTCTAAGTGGTCGTGGTCATCTAATTGGCTATCAATAGCAACGTTTAACTGCTCTATTTCTGGTGTAAGAGTAATGGTTGCTGTAGGCATTAAGATTTTGAAATCTTGTTCTGTTTCTTGTACTTCAAATTTGTGTTTCCAATGATTAACTAGACGTTTTGCAATACGTTTACCATCGTTTGTTAATAGATGAGTTGTGCTTTTCATTATAAATCCTCACATTGGTTAAATGTACCTTAACAAATTCGTTTAGTCCTTGGCATTCTAATGTTGCAACGTTACGTTGCAAGTTTGAAATGTTGTCATTTAAGCAAGGAAGGGCGGCCCAATTAGGCGGTTTTTTGTTATAATTTAAGCCTCTCCTTAAATTCTTAGCCAGGTCATCCACCTATGTCCAAGCCTTATTTGATTGCTCCTTCTATTTTATCTGCTGACTTTGCTCGTTTAGGTGCAGATGTAGACAAAGTGTTAGCCGCGGGTGCAGATGTAGTGCATTTTGATGTAATGGATAACCACTATGTTCCAAATTTAACTTTTGGTGCTGGCATTTGTAAGGCTTTAAAAAATTATGGAATTAAAGCGCCTGTTGATGTGCATTTAATGGTGTCTCCGGTTGACCGTATTATTGGAGATTTTTTGGAAGCTGGTGCCGATATTATTACGTTTCACCCAGAAGCCTCTCATCACATTGACCGTTCACTACAACTGATTAAATCAGGTGGTGCTAAAGCTGGTCTCGTATTTAACCCTGCAACGCCATTGCATTATCTAGATTATGTACTTGATAAAGTTGACCAAATTTTAATAATGAGTGTGAACCCTGGCTTTGGTGGGCAAAAGTTCATTCCAATGACATTAGAAAAATTACGTGAAGCTCGTAAAATTATTGATGCAAGTGGCCGTGATATTCGTTTAGAAGTCGACGGTGGTGTTGGCCCTGCAAATATTCGTGAAATTGCAGAAGCGGGCGCAGATATGTTTGTTGCAGGTTCAGCAATTTTTGGTCAACCAGATTATAAAGTTGTAATTGATCAAATGCGTGCAGAGCTTGCAAAAGTAGGTAGTGTAGACGCTTAAAAAATATGTTAAACCGAGAATAAGCTTGTGGATAACTTTGTTTATAACTGTATGGATAACTGTGTTGATAACCATATGGATAAGATGTTGGTAAAATAAACAAAATTAGATCAATCGTTTATTCTCTAGGCAGAATGTATGAAAAAAGAACGTTTTGGCGTTCTTTTCTTATGCGAGTTGGATATTTTATTACCTGATTTTTTATTAAGCTCTACTAAAAAATAACCTGTGCAAAAAATGATAATACTGTGTGGACACTTTTTAATAGATATATAGATGTAAAACTGTAAAAGTGTCATGAAAAATAAAGCTAAATTTGGTTTAATAAGATTTTAGTAAGAGATTTAAACAATTAATGACGGTAAAAATTTTAGCGGTAGATATGGATGGGACTTTTCTCAATTCTAAGAAGCAGTACAACAAAGCACGTTTTTTAAAACAGTACGAACAACTCAAACAAAATAATATTCATTTTGTGGTTGCCAGTGGTAACCAACTCGCAAAGCTTGTTACCTACTTTCCAGAAATTAGTCATGAAATCGCTTTTATTGCAGAAAATGGCGCACATGTTGTAGATGCAGGACAAGAAATAGCTTTTGCTCATTTAAGTCAGCAACAATTTATTGAGACTTTAAAGGCGATTGATTCAACTTATACATCTAAAATGGTGATCTGTGGAAAACAGAGTGCTTATGTACATACGAGTATGCAAGCCGAGGACTATGCCAAAGTCGCTCGATATTTTGAAAAACTAACAGTTATAGATGACTTTTATGCACTAGATGACTTAGTGTGCAAAATTACTTTTATTGCTCAGAAAAACGAAAGTTTTACTATTTTTCAAGATCTTCAGCAGCAAAGTTTTGTTGCAGATCAATTATTAGTTCCCGTTTCAAGTGGTTTTGACTTTATCGATCTTATTCTTCCTGACCAGCATAAAGCACATGGTTTGAAGCTTCTATTACAAAAATGGCAAGTTGAACCTGATCAAGTCGTTGCGATTGGCGATAATAATAATGATATCCAGATGATTAAAGCAGTGGGTTATGGATTTGCGGTTGAAAATGCAGTAGAAGCTTTAAAAGCAGTAGCACCGTATACGACTGTGAGTAATGAGCATGAGGGTGCATTGGAAGTGATCGATTTAGTACTTCAGCACCAACCACCATTTGTTTAATTAATTTAAAACAAACAGTTAAGATGGGAAATTGTATCTGTTTTAAAACTTGGTTATGCTAGTACCCTAAGATTTATAAATTGCATAAGGCAATAAACGACAATGGCCCTACAACACTTACGCAAGTATGCTTGGTTTGTGTTCCTAATGACTTTGGTCATTGGGTGGAGTGGTGTGTCTATTGCTCAGACGTCTATGCAGCATGATCTTCACACTATGCCGTGTCATAGTGAAAAAACTTCGCATAAGAATATGCATGTTCAAGCAGATGATCAGACTGTATGTCACCAAACCATGCTTCAGTCTGATCATTCGCACGGTGAGCATTGTAAGGACTGTAACCCCGTACATTGTCAAATCGTGAATCTGGCATTGCAACAAGCAGTCCCAGATGTTGAATCACAATTTATTCCCATATCATCTCAATTTAGCAGTATTTATCAGGCTCAGCATTTAGCCGGCTACTGGCAAGAAATTTTACGTCCTCCTAAAGCTTAATCCTTACTTACTTATTTTTTTAATTAAAAAGGATTACAGCAATGTCTCATAAAACAATTAGCAGCTTAGTCGCTGTATTTGGGCTATTGGTTTCACCATGGTCCCTCGCGGCAATTAAGGAATATCACCTTAATATTAATGAACAACAGGTAAATGTTACTGGTCAACCGTTAAAGCGAATTACAGTAAATGGAAAATTTACAGCACCACTCCTTGAGTTTGAGGAAGGGGATGACGCTGTTATTCATGTGCATAACCAATTAAAGAATCAGGATACGTCTTTGCACTGGCATGGTTTGTTATTGCCGGGATTAATGGATGGTGTACCGGGTTTTAATAATTTTAAAGGAATTGCTCCAAACGGAGATTTTGTTTACCGCTTTAAGGTGAAACAAAACGGCACTTACTGGTACCACGCCCACAGTAAAGGCCAAGAGCAAGACGGTTTATATGGCCCACTCGTGATTTACCCGAAAGGGAGAACACCAGTTGCAGCGCATGAAAAAACTGACCGTGATTATGTTGTGATGCTCTCAGATTTTCATAATTCTTCTAGTGATAGCATTATGAAGAATTTGAAAAAATCTGCTGAGTATTATCAAAATCGCCGTGAAACCGTATCTGATGTATGGAAGCAGGTTAAAGCTCAAGGTTTAAAAGCAACTTGGCAAGATCGTTCGATGTGGAATCAGATGCGGATGTTAAAAACAGATATGTCTGATGTGACGGGTTATACCTTCTTAGTCAACGGAAAAACACCGCAGCAAAACTGGACAGGTGATTTTAAGGCGGGAGATAAAGTCCGACTACGTTTCATTAATGCCTCTGCAATGTCATTTTTTGATGTCAGAATTCCAAACTTGAAAATGACAGTCGTGAGTGCAGATGGGCAGCCAGTCAAGCCTGTTGCAATTGATGAGTTTCGTATTGGCACAGCCGAAACCTACGATGTGATTGTTGAACCTAAACAGGCAAATTATCAGATTGAAGCAGAGTCAATTGACCGTAGCGGTTTTGCCATTGGTACTTTGCATGATGAAAATACTCAGTCGGCGGGGCCAATTAAAATGCCGCAGTCACGCCCGCGATCTTTATTGACCATGGAAGATATGGGTATGAGTCATGGTGATGGATCGAGTGATGAACATGCTAGCCATCAAATGAACATGCAACATGACATGTCGGCGATGCCGGAAGTGAAAAAAGAGGCAAGCCATGCCAATCATGATCATGCAATGATGAACATGGACCATGGCATGAAAGACATGTCATCTGACAAAAATGATCATTCCATGATGCAAATGAAGCACGACATGTCAGCTATGCCTGAAATGAAACACGATGTGCAGGCAAAGCCATCTAGTGAGCATGATCACGCTATGATGAATATGAAGCATGAGATGCTAGCTCAATCTGAGAATACGAATAAAAAAGATGAGCCAGTGTATGGCTGGGCAAATGCTTCAACACCAGCTGGTATGAAGGCTCTTCAATATAGTGATTTGCAGTCTTTAACACCTCAGCCAGACACGCGTGCCCCAGAGAGAGAACTCGTTATTCGTTTAGGCGGAAACATGGAGCGTTATATCTGGACCATTAATGGCAAGAAATTTAGTGAAGCTGAGCCATTGCAAGTTAAATATGGCGAACGTATTCGCTTGAAGTTCGTGAATGACAGCATGATGGCGCATCCAATGCATTTACATGGCATGTTTATGCAATTGGAAAATGGTCAGCAAGCTGAAAACTTACCCAATAAACATACTGTTATTGTTCCACCAGGAAAGACTGTTACTGCGTTATTGACAGCCGATGCTTTGGGAGAATGGGCAATTCATTGTCATCTGCTTTATCACATGAGTGCAGGAATGATGAATAAGTTGATTGTGGCTCAAGTAAATGATGGACAACCCACATCTCAAGCACCTGTTCAATCTGAAAATGAGAAAGGAGCTAGTCATGCACATCACTAAGTTATTTTCTCAAATGATATGTTGCGGTGTTTTCTCTGGCGTATCGGTTGTTACTTTTGCTCAAGAACCTTTAACACATGATCATTTACGCGAACATGGTGGTCAGGTTTATCAGGCGACTACGATTGATACGGGCTGGACTCAAAATGAAGAAGGAGAAGGCAGTTTTTCTTCTGAATTAGAAAGTTGGGTGGGAACTGATGAAAACAAATTGTTCATTAAAGCTCATGTTGAAAAAGCCGAGTCCGAAGATGCTAATTACGGCGGTTCAGTACTTTATAGCCGCAATGTAGCTGACTATTGGGATGTACAGGCTGGGGTGAACTATGAACGTTTGCAAAGAGAAGGGAATAAAGAAGACCGCTGGGCAGGTGTAGTGGGTTTACATGGTTTAGCCCCTTACTTTTTTGAAACCGATGCCTATCTGTATGCAGGTGAAGATCAGTTGTGGAAGCTAAGCTTAGAAACTGAAAGAGACTTACTCTTTACCCAAAAGTTAATTGGTAAACCTTATTTAAAAGCAGATGTTGTTTTGCAAGATGAATCTCGTTATGCCATTAAAACAGGTATCGCGAGTTTGCAAGCTGGTTTTCAAACCCGTTATGAAATCAACAAAAAGGTAATGCCATTTGTTGATGTTGGTTATGGCTATGAAAAAGGTTTAAAACAGACGGCTTGGCAAACTGGAACCGACTCTGAACATGGTTGGTATTATGGAGCAGGGTTAACACTAAAATTCTAATTGCAGAACAAAAAGTAAGCTTAACGACATGCCATTGGTTTATACTAATGGCATTGTTTTTTGTGTCAGTTATGGTGCACAGATGGCTTTAGAAAAACAAGAGAATCAAATAAATGCAAATAAAAATTGCTCAAATTGTGGGTGTACAAGTGAAGTCGCACCTCAAAAAGATATGGGTGCAAGCCAGCTCGTCTCTAAAAAGAGTCAATGGGTAAGCTATTATCATATTCCCAAAATGGATTGTGCCGCAGAAGAGCAGATGGTACGGATGGCATTAGCCTCTTACGCTGATGATATTCAAGAACTCTATTTTGATTTACCTGCCCGTCATTTAGCGGTTTATCATAGTGCTCAGGCTGAAATGTTAACCCAAAGCTTACAGCGCCTAGGCTTGGGCGCAGAATTGCAGCAGACGCAACCTCATTATGATTACGTCGAAAAACCTAAAAAAGTACGAAGTAACACTTCTACAAGTGCATCGCAAAAACAGGTTTTACAGTGGTTATTACTGATTAATGCTGTCATGTTCGTCATTGAGTTTATGGCAGGCATCATTGCATCATCGACAGGGTTAATCGCCGATTCACTTGATATGTTTGCAGACGCTGCAATCTATGGCATTGCCTTATTCGTAGTCGGTAAAAATCTTAACGCTCAATTAAAAGCTGCACATCTTTCTGGTTGGTTTCAGTTCGGTTTAGCCATGATTGTTTTAATTGATGTGCTACGCCGTTTTGTATATGGCAGTGAACCTGTTTCAATTTTAATGATTTTAATTGGTGGATTAGCCCTTGCGGCGAATATTACTTGTCTTTATTTAATGAGTGATCACAAAAATAGTGGAGCACACATGAAGGCAAGTTATATCTTCTCTGCCAATGATGTGATTGTAAATTTAGGGGTTATTGTTGCTGGCATTCTAGTTGCTTTTACAGGTTCGAATTATCCTGACTTAATTATTGGATTGATTGTTGTATTATTCGTTTTAAATAGTGCTCGAAAAATTCTACTCCTAAAAAATGAATAGTTTCAGGTTTTAACTTATTTGAATATATAAGAAATTTAATTTTAAAATTTAGTAAGTGAAGGTGATGTAATTGATATCAATTGCCTTCATTTTTTATTTTAAAGTAAACTCCTAGTTCAATAGAAAGGAGGAACGACCTCCCCCAGACTGGGTAATCATGTCAGGACGACCTGACAATAAGAACAAGTGAACGTTATGGCTTGGGCAATTTTAATTTTAGCAGGTGTATTTGAAATTATTTGGGCATATTCTATGAAAATGTCCGAAGGTTTTACCCGCTTAACTCCTAGTATTATTACTGTGGTTTTTATGATTTTGAGTGTAGTTCTACTTTCAATTTCAATGAAAACTTTACCCCTTGGCACTGCCTATACGGTTTGGACAGGAATTGGCGCAATTGGATCATTTCTAGTCGGTATATTCTTTCTCAATGAACCTATGGGTGCTATGCGAATGATTGCCGCTGTACTGATTGTGTCAGGTTTGGTTTTAATGAAAATTTCGTCGCCGTCCTAAGAGAATAAACTATGTTGCTATCTTATAAGTATATTGATTCGCCTGTTGGTCAATTAAAGTTAGTCGCGAATGAAAACGCTTTGGTAGCAGTACTCTGGGACAATGAAAATCCGAAACGTGTTCGGCTGGCTGAGCTGGTCGAACAACTTGAACATCCAGTTTTATTAAAAACTCAGCAGCAATTAGAAGAATATTTTGAAGGCAAACGCTGTGAGTTTACTTTGCCGTTAGATTTTGAAGGAACCTTGTTTCAAAAACAGGTCTGGGCTGCGTTACTCACCATCCCTTATGGGGAAACAAGAAGTTATAAAGAAATCGCAATTCAAATTGGTAATGAAAAAGCGGTACGAGCAGTGGGCGCTGCAAATGGAAAAAACCCGATTTCGATTATTGCGCCGTGTCATCGGGTTATCGGTGCGAGTGGGGCATTAGTTGGTTTTGCTGGTGGTCTTGATAAGAAAGATATTTTGTTGAAACTAGAGCAACAATGAGCCGTTTTGCGCTCGATTTTTTTAGACTTTTCTAATAAGCTGTTAACAATGATATTTCATGAAGAAAGTGCTTCATTGCATCGCTTTTTTGAAATATTGATCTTATTCATAACAAACTCTGGATGTTCTAAAAATGGCTGTCGGTGACGTAACAATGCCACAAATGCATGTGGTAAAAGGTGTAAAAATTGGCTCAACAGAAGCATATGTACGTTACCCGAACCGACGAGATTTAGTCATTTTTGAGTTTGCAAAAGGTTCAAATGTTGCAGGTGTTTTTACCCAAAATGCATTTTGTGCCGCACCTGTTCATGTCTCTAAAGCTCATCTTGCACAAGGAAACCCTCGCTATTTAGTGATTAATACGGGCAATGCCAATGCAGGAACTGGGCCGACAGGCTTGAAAAATGCTCAAGATACTTGCGCAAAATTAGCTGAGATTGCTGGGGTAAATAGCTCAGAAATTTTACCATTTTCTACAGGTGTGATTGGCGAACAGCTTCCAATGGAACGTTTACTCGCTGGACTTCGACCTGCATTAAACACTTTGCAAGAGGCTGCTTGGTATGACGCTGCATCTGGCATTATGACCACAGATACAGTACCCAAAGGCGCATCTGAACAATTTGAAATTGATGGCATTACTTACACCATGACAGGTATTAGTAAAGGCGCTGGCATGATTCGTCCAAACATGGCAACCATGCTGAGCTTTGTAGCTACAGATGCACCTATTAGCCATGATTTAGTACAAAGCTTATTAAAGACAACAGTTGAGCATTCATTTAACCGTATTACGATTGATGGCGATACCTCAACCAATGACTCTTGTATTTTTGTGGCAACAGGTCAGGCGGGTGGAGCTGAAATTACTTCAATTAATGATGCACGCTACGCTCAAGTGTTAGAAGTACTGGCTCGTGTTATGAATCGTTTAGCTCAGTTAATTGTACGTGACGGCGAAGGTGCAACGAAGTTTATTACTGTTGCTGTAGACAGTGGTGCCGATACTCAAGAATGTTGTGATATTGCTTATAGTATTGCTCATTCACCGTTAGTAAAAACCGCACTTTTTGCATCTGACCCGAACTGGGGACGTATTTTGGCGGCAATTGGCTATGCTGGGGTGAAAGACTTAGACGTGTCTAAAATTCAAGTGTGGCTAGATGAAGTACAAATCTGTAAAGATGGCGGAGCTGCCGAGGATTATACCGAAGAGGCGGGTGCGCGTGTTATGGCACAAACAGAAATTACCATTCGAGTTGATTTAGGACGCGGTCAAGCCAAAGACACGGTATATACCTGTGACTTATCTTATGACTATGTCAAGATTAATGCTGATTACCGTTCGTAAATATTCAGTTATAATCAAGCCTCGACAAAGAGGCTTTTTTATTAGCCCCACCTTTTGATATTAAATGATTGAACTATTAAATCATTTAAGCAGTAACGTTATATGCGAGCAGGTATGCCAGCATGAAGGATAGAGAAGACGTTTTATGAGTGATGCGACTTTAATTGCCAACGATGCAAAAAACATTGTACAAGCGCATTTAGACCGTTTAGGTGAGCCAAAAGACAACCGCTTAAGTGAAGAAGCAAAACAACAAAAGTTTGCACAGATCGAAGCAGAGCTCAAAAAACGTGATGCTGTCCTTGTTGCACACTACTATTGCGACCCTGAAGTACAGGAGCTTGCTGAAAAAACAGGTGGTTGTGTTTCTGATTCTTTAGAAATGGCCCGTTTCGGACGAGATCATCCTGCCTCTACACTGGTTGTGGCAGGTGTAAAATTTATGGGAGAAACAGCTAAAATTCTGTCTCCTGAAAAAACAATTCTCATGCCGACACTCGAAGCGACGTGTTCACTCGATTTAGG
The DNA here is from genome assembly GCF_035615195.1 of Acinetobacter sp. IK31. Lineage (NCBI taxonomy): Bacteria > Pseudomonadati > Pseudomonadota > Gammaproteobacteria > Moraxellales > Moraxellaceae > Acinetobacter > Acinetobacter sp. IK31. Next base: position 18,208 of record NZ_JANBOB010000028.1, read on the forward strand.
TTGTCCAGTTGATGAGTTCACAGCATTTTGTGATCAGCATCCTGACTACACCGTAGTAGTCTATGCAAATACCTCGGCTGCTGTTAAAGCACGAGCAGACTGGGTGGTGACATCAAGCTGTGCAGTCGAAATTGTTGAACATCTTGATAGCTTGGGTGAGAAAATTATCTGGGCACCAGATCAGCACTTAGGCCGTTATATTCAAAAGAAAACCGGTGCAGATATGTTGCTTTGGGATGGCGCATGTATTGTGCATGAAGAGTTCCGTGCACGTGGTATTGCCAACATGAAAGCACTGTATCCAGATGCAGCTGTATTGGTACATCCAGAGTCGCCAGAGTCGGTTGTAGACATTGCTGATGCGGTAGGTAGTACTTCTCAATTGATTAAAGCTGCGCAGACTTTGCCAAATGAAAGACTCATTGTGGCAACTGACCGTGGTATTTTCTACAAAATGCAGCAAGCTGTACCAAATAAAATTTTAGTTGAGGCTCCAACAGCAGGTGAGGGTGCAACTTGCCGTTCATGTGCTCACTGTCCGTGGATGGCAATGAACGAACTCGACGGAATTTTAGAAGTTTTACAGAAAGGCGATCAGGAAATACACGTTGAACCAGCGCTTGCTGAACGTGCCAAAATGCCTTTAGATCGAATGTTAGCCTTTAGTGCATCGTTAAAGCGTTAAAAAACCTCAAAATGCTTGTTAAATATACATTTGATAAGGATTTTTAAACTTTTTTGACAATAGGTGTTGACGTCTGAGGGCGTCGCGCCTAGAATGCACACCGTACCGCACGATGTGCGATACAGCAAAAGCTGAGATAGATCGGAGCATAGCACAGCCTGGTAGTGCACCTGGTTTGGGACCAGGGGGTCGTAGGTTCGAATCCTACTGCTCCGACCACTTAAAATAATATTTTAAGATCGGCGAAGTATCGCATGATAAGCATCATCGGTTAAGCGCCTGTAGCTCAGTTGGATAGAGCATCCGCCTTCTAAGCGGATGGTCACAGGTTCGAATCCTGTCAGGCGCGCCACTCGGTAGCTTGGTACATAGAACTATTTGATGGTGGATGTAGCTCAGTTGGTAGAGCCCTGGATTGTGATTCCAGTTGTCGCGGGTTCGAATCCCGTCATTCACCCCAATTCGGAGCATAGCACAGCCTGGTAGTGCACCTGGTTTGGGACCAGGGGGTCGTAGGTTCGAATCCTACTGCTCCGACCATATTTAGAAGCGTTCAAGCTTTATAAAATATCCCAAATATTAAAAAGAATTTCTTCTTATCTTATAGATAGAAGAAATTTTTTTGTTTTCTATTTAAAAAATCTAATTCAAACGCATTTCAATGCTTGAACTCGTTTCCTTATACACATATAA
>NZ_JANBOB010000029.1:0-30349 GCF_035615195.1 Acinetobacter sp. IK31
TCTTGGCTCTCGATGCCAAAAGCTATAACGACACAGCTTAAAAAGTAAAGCAGCTTGAACGCCCTAAGGTTTTCAGGCTTTAAGTCATTACGGCTAAAAACTTATTTCAACAATAAAACTTGAGATGTGCCAAGCACAGTCTTTACGGCTTTGCTGTGCCTTTTTTTCTCCCCAAAAAGTATCTCATTTACAAACAACAAGAATTTTTATAACGGTAAAACCATGCCAAAGTTAGTTCTCCCAACACGTGCCATACAAGTCATCAATCAGTCAATTGATTTATTTCACCATCGCGGATTTCATGTTGTTGGAGTCGACCGAATCGTGAAAGAGTGTGAAATTCCCAAAGCAACTTTTTATAACTATTTTCACTCTAAGGAACGGTTTGTTGAAATCTGTTTGATTGTGCAAAAAGAACGTTTAAAAGAAAAAGTGGTTTCAATTGCTGAGTATGACTGCAACACCAATGTGGTTGATAAGATTAAGAAACTCTATTTTTTACATACAGATTTAGAAGGACTGTACTATTTATTATTTAAAGCCATTTTTGAAACAAAACTGACCTATCCAAAAGCCTATCAAGTTGCAATTAAATACCGAACGTGGCTAATCAATGAAATTTATAGCCAGCTTAGAACACTTAAAACTGATGCGACTTTTCAGGATGCAAAACTATTTTTATATATGATTGAAGGTGCAATTATTCAGCTTTTAAGTTCAGATGGGGCGGACCAGAGGGAAAGGGTGTTGGATTGTTTTTTGGTAGGTTTTGTTTAATGAAAATTACATGGTTCTTGAGATAAATGATCACTTCAAAAAAACCATGCAATTTTATAAATAAGGGCTTTTAACGGGCATGAAGCTTATTTAATTCGATACCACGTTTGGTTTCGACCAATTGCAGAGATACCGATGTATCCACGAGCGATAAGTTTTGCGCCATCTGGAGATATTGTTGCGCTAAAGCGATATGTCTTGCCTGACTGTGGGTCTAAAATAGATCCATTGGCATATTTATTTTGACCTGAACTTTTTAAGTTTTTGACGATGGTCAAACCAATTAAAGATTTGTTTTTAAAGAGGCCCTCACACATCGTACATTTATTGGCTTCACTCGGAACGAGTATTTTTTCGATATTAGCAGAGAGATTACCATTTTTATCTTCGCTAAATCTTACTAGTGCTCTGGGTTCATTGGTTGCATCATCAATTGTTTTCCAAACGCTGCCATGTAATTTGTCCGAAGCAAATGAATGGATTGAATAAAAGCTAAGTAAAAGTAAGAATAAATATTTTTTCATATCAATGGTTTCTCGAATTAAAAATAGATAGTTTTAAAAGCCAAAATTATTCATTTTAAATTTAACTTCACAGTTTTCTTAATATTGAATCTATAAGCTAAACAATATGTAAAGTTATATTCTATTGGCCGCAATATTATTTTGATCGATTTATTTATGCAATTGCGATAATAGACAGAATTATCAAATATTAACCTCAAGAGTTGATGATTAAATTATGAAGATTTTTAAAAGTACGCAGTGAGTAGGTAATCTTATGGTGTAATAAATGATCTCAAAATGTGTACTGAAGAGAAATAAAACATCAACTAATTTTTAAATTACTAAGATTGCGCGTAATGCATCACAAATTAAGAAAATAACATGCAAATCATGCGTTTAGTATTTATTGACAGTGGGCAATATTAAGTTTTATAACTAAAAGATCCTGAAGCTGTTTCTTAACCAGAACAGAGAAATAACAATATAAAGATCAATAGATATTAGAACGAAAATATAAGGAGAAGAAATGAAAGTCATTAGATACGCCTTATTTTCTCTTATGGGAATGCTGCTAATAAATAGTGCAGATGCTGGAAATATATCTACATCATTGAAGGTCAGTTTAACAATTATAGAAACGTGTGAAATTTCCACACAAGGAAATTTAGATTTTGGTTCAGTTGTTCGCTCTCAGCCAGTTGCTGGTGCAAGAACGGATGTATCTGTCCAATGTAGCCAAAATACGCCGTATCAATTGGCGGTAACTTCAGACAATAACTTTGAACTTAAATCTGCTGCCAGCACAGCATCTGTTGCATATGTACTGTATCAAGATGCTGGCCATACTCAAATTTGGGGAGGGTCAGCAGATAAAATACATTCAAGAATCGCAACAGGAATGAAAGAAAATATTCCTATTCATGGGGCAATTACATCAAGTACCAATGTTCAGGCAACCAAGTATGAAGATTGGGTCCGTGTGAATGTCATATATTAACAATAGAAAATAAAATAATGATTTATATTAAGTACTTAATTTAAAAATAAAGTAAAACTCATTTTAGGAATAAATAGGATATTTTTTTTAAAAGCTACACCACATTATGGTGTAGCCAGCTGTTTTGATATCGTTTAGTTTAAACTGCTCTTCTTATAAAAAAAGCGATTTAACTTGATAGAACTAAGCACTACGCATTAATGCTGCTACTGCTTTTTCTAAAAATTGTAGGGTAACTGGTTTGAGCCAAGTGCCGTCAGCAAGACTTGGTTCATTTCGCATTGCTGTACGGATTTTTTCTTGGGTAGCCGCTTCTTTACCAGCATAGCCTTGTAGCATAGTGAGCCATTGTTGTGCCAAACGCTTTGCTCCATCACTATCTGGTGTGACCTCTGCATCTATCAATTTTTCAACATCGACCAATAATTGAGGCCATTTTTTCATCTCACGAATGTAATTTTCTTTTAGAAAAGCAAACTCATCGTCAGATAAATAACGGGCAAAAATACTCAGTTTACTCTCAGAAAAAGCTTTAAGTAAAAACTCAACAACTTCTGGCGTTACGCCTAATTTTTCCTGAAATTCGGGCTCGGCTGAATTGATGGTATTTAATTTAACCAGCCATTCAGGGTTAGCTCGTGTATTGTGCTCAAGAGTTTTCATCCACTTTCTGGCTAAGTCTTGAGCTACTTCAGAGTTAAATGGTTCGCCAGCATTAAATAGTGCATTTGCTGCTTGAGTTAACTCTTGCCATTCTTGGTGACTTTTACTGCCTGCTTGTAAGAAAGTGAGTTTTTCAAGCTCTTCTTTTGTAAAGTATTTCTCATACATTGCTATAAGCTCCAGTGTTTTTAACCAATCTTCCAAATCAAGCTCTTCACCATTCATGATCTGAGATTTAAGTTTGCTGAGCTGATTTCGCAATTTCTTTTGCTCAGTCAGTCTTTGATCAATTGCTTGAATCTGCTGATCAATAATGGGTAACAGAGCAAGATTGGGGTCTTCAAGAACCGTATAGATTTCAGCTAACGACATTCCCAGTCCTCGTAATGCTTGAATCTGATGCAAACGAGTAATGTCTTTACGGGTGTATAGTCGATAACCAGCATCGGAACGGACCGAAGGCTGAAGTAAACCGATATCGTCATAGTGATGAAGAGCACGGACAGTAAGTCCTGTCTGCTTAGCCAATTCACCAACTTTTAACAGCATCTTTTTAGCTCCTTCTTCCTTAGGTGTGTTTTATGCTAGGGGCTTACGTTACGTGAGGGTCAACTACTTTAAATCATATTTTTTCTTATTTTCGCTTTGCTGAGTATACAAATTTATCTTGTATATTTTATTGAGTGCGTTAGTGCAATTACAAAGTCTTAAAAATAATCTTTTAAAGTGAGTTAGTTTGATTATTGCTAATAAGCTCGGCCATCCAGTCAGAAAATACCCTTACCGCTGGCGAAAGAAAACGTTGATGCGGATAAAGTAAAGTCACTGGAACAGGCGATGGACACCAGTCTTGTAACACCGCGATGAGTCTTTTTTCTTTGAGGTGCTTTGACACAAGTCTTTCAGCAAGTTGAGCAAGTCCGTAACCTTCAAGGCACATTTTTATATAAAGCTCAGTTTCATTAACGGCAACAGTACCATTCATTTGTACAGTTTTTTTCTCTCCATTTCGTACAAAGCGCATTTCACCCGCATGTCTGTTGTTCCCTGAAAAATAATGAATAGCTCGGTGATGTGCTAAATCATCGGGAGTTTGCGGAATTCCGTTTTCTTTTAAATATGCTGCCGAAGCGCATGTGACCCAACGGAACTCTCCAAGAGGGCGGGCAACCAGCGTGGAGTTCTCCAAATTTCCCATGCGAATTACGCAGTCTACGCCTTCCTTAATAAGGTCTACTTGTCGATCGCTGACACCTATCATGAGGTAAATATCTGGATAACGCCGTTGAAACTCATGCAGGTTTGGCATAATCACCGAATGAGCGATGCCAGCAGGCATATCAACTCGTAATCGACCCTGTGGTTGTTTGATAGCATTAGTCAGGTTAGATTCGGTATGTTCAATCAGGTCGAGTATTTCTCGGCACTGGGTCAGATATTCTGCTCCCTCTGGCGTCAGGCTAACCCGTCTTGTTGTTCTGTTTAACAGACGCACTTGTAAATACTTTTCAAGATTTTTAATTGTACTAGTGACTGTTGAGGCAGGTAGGGAAAGTGCCTCTGCCGCATGAATAAAGCTTTCAGCTTCTGCTACCCGAACAAAAATCTGCATTGCCTGAATACGATCCAATCTCATACCTTTGTCGCCATACTATATTCACACTCTTAGATTATTCGCTTTCGCTGAATAATAAAAACAGTTTAACCAGCTTTTTCAGCATTATCACTTCAGATAGATTTTCAGCATACATTTGAGAATGTTGGAATAATGATGACTGATTACAACAGAAACATAGTGCAGCTGACTGAGTCTTCACCAAATAGAACGCTGATTCGCAGGGCGACGATCCTAAGCATGGATAGCGTGATTGGGAATATGGTTCGCGGAGATATTCTGATTGAGGGCGGCAAGATTACCGCCATGGGTGAAAATTTAGAAGCCGAAGGTGCAGCTATTATTGATGCATCCAATATGATCGCGATGCCGGGTATGGTCGATACTCATCGACATTCATGGGAAGGGCAACTGCGACGGATTAATCCGAATGCTGAAACGTTAGAAGACTATTGCAACGCGACGCACTATTCTTTTGCCAAGTACTATCGCCCAGCAGATATGTACATTGGTAATTTGCTTACAGCTCTAGGCTGTATAGATGCGGGTATCACCACAGTGATTGATAACTCGCACAATAGTCGTAGTGCCGCTCACTCTGATGCGGCTGTTGAAGCTTTACTAGATGCTGGTATTCGAGCTGTACACGCTTCTGGTGCACCAGTCTCAGGAGACTGGGATAGAGCGAACTGGCCTAGCAATCTTGAACGCCTACAAAAAAAATATTTTAAAAACAGCGAAAGCAGTTTGGTATCACTGGCTGCTATGGCTCAGCTAGAACCTGAACTATGGGCTGAGGCACGCAGATTGGGGCTGCCAATCATTACTGAATTTTTTGGTGGTGAAATGGCTGCTGCACTAGAGGGTCTGCATCAGCAAGGTCTGCTAGGACCAGATAATATCTTTAACCATTGCACCTCGCTGCCAGATGTTGGATGGGAAATTTTGCGCGAGGCTGGAGTACGAGTAAACGTATGTCCACGATCAGATGCCCACTATGGCATCGAAGACGGTATGTTTGCCATGCAATCGGCTCTACGTCACGGCATTAGACCCGGTTTGAGTGTTGATAATGAAACGTCTTACAGTGGCGATATGTTTATGGAAATGCGCGTAGCGTTTTATTTACAACGTGTCATGGGAATGCATCAGAACAAATGTTGTGGTTCAGCACATTCGCCAGTAACCCTTCAGGCTCAAAATCTTCTAAAAGCTGCGACGCTTGATGGTGCAACTTGTGCAGGTTTACAAGAAAAAATTGGCAGTCTAACCCTTGGAAAACAGGCTGACCTGATATTGATTCGAACAGACGATATTAACCTTTATCCGTCTGGCAACGCGTTTGGCACGGTGGTTCATGCAGCTGAGCGCAGCAATATTGATACAGTGATGATTGGCGGACGAATCGTTAAACGTGACGGTAAAGTGTTGGGTGTGGACAGTGAGCGACTTCGTGCAGCGATTGATGAATCTCGCCAGCATCTTTTTGCTGCGGCTGGTTATGTTCCAGACATTTTCGCCGAAACGTTTTTGCCCCTTGAATAAACCAGATGAAAGGGGGGCAAACACGATGAATGTTATCTATTACCTCATGGCCTTTGCCGCGGGATTAGGGATTACTCTACAGACCACGTTGAATGGCCAACTGGCTAAAGGCATAGGCGGGGATTCTGTTGTTGCGGCGTTATTTTCGTTTACAGCTGGTGCGGTATGTCTTGGGATTTACTCTCTGGTGCGAGGTGGAATCGCTTCTTCGCTGATCGCTATTCCTGCTCAGCCATGGTGGAGTCTTTTAGGCGGAGTTCTAGGTTCTTGCGCACTACTTAGTTATGTCGTCCTTGCGCCTAGAATTGGGTTGTCTGCATTGCTGGGGCTGGCAATTGCTGGGCAAATTATCTCGTCATTATTAATTGATCATTTTGGGTTGATGGGAGCGACTGAACGCCCAGTTTCCATGATTAAACTGGTCGGAACAGTGGTCATGCTGGTAGGTCTAGGCATTGCTCTTTTTGGTGATAGGTGATGAATCTTTAAACAAGTATTGTTGATATAAAAGAATCATCTGGGATTTCACATTAGTTAAGTAGTTAGGGAAATTAAAAAAATACTGTTTAGAGATTTCTCTAAACAGTATTAATCTTTAAGTAATATATAATAATTATGTTTATAAATTAAGCATAGTACTATTTTGATAAATCTCTTAAATTTCTGTTATGGGTAGTATAAAGAGTCTTCCAAGTTTGACCTTTATTATTTGATATTTTAACCAATGCATATTGGCCAGAATAAAGGATGTTAAGAAGTGCTCCTGAATTTAAAGTAACAATAGAACTAGGAGCCATTATTTCATGCATTTGCCAAGTCTTACCGGCATCTTCTGAAATTGCTAATTTGTCCCAATTAAATTGTGCACCTGATATATATAAGTCTCCCTGTTTTGAAACTTGGGCAGGGAAAACGTTTACTTTAAAGGGACTATTTACTTTTTGCCATGTTATACCATGATCATTAGAGTTAAATAGATTTGAGAATATACCCGCAAAACCACGCTTTGATGTGATTACACTAATTGATTTATCTGGATTAACTACTAGTTGAGATATATTATCATTGTTGGGTACTTTATTTTCAGTCCATTTTTTCATTATATAATCATAATGGTTAATTTTTCCATACATATCTGCATAGCTAAATCCTTGTTCATCCTCCCACAACCAAAACCCACGTAATCCCCAAAAATTATCAAGAATTTCTTTTTGTACAATTGGTTGCCAATCACCATTTTCTAAGCGATTACTCTTATAAACGGTAGCTTTACGACCTACTATATGAGATAGAAACCATCCGTTTTGATCATCACCAACGATAGAGGAAATTACGCCGATTGGTAAATTACCACTGTCAATTGGGGTAAGAACATCACTTCCTTTTAAGTGTTTATAAAGAGTATTCATTTCACCATAAGCTAGAAAATCAAAGTTATAATTTTCTTTTACAGTTATACAGTCAAAAGCTAAGTTATCATTACTTTGAAAAATTCTAGTTTTTTTATTAGTGTCTTGTAAGGGTAAGAAAAAAACTGAGCCCATTTTGCTTGATGCTACAATCGTATTATCATTTAGTTCTTTAAAACACTGCATACCAAAGGGTAGTATCTTGCTTTCATCGCCTATATTTTTTTCTAAAGTTGTAACTGGTTGCGTCCATCCATTCAAAATTTTATCTTTATAAATTGCTTCTAGATAATTATTCTTTAATTTATTAATTAAATTCTTATTAGAAGAATGTTTTTCAGATCTTGCTATGAAGTAGGCATCATTAGCATGGGTTAAATTAATACGTCCTAAATCAGTTGTGGTATTTTCTAGTACTTTAAAAGTACCCATCGGGTGAGGTTTATCTTTATCATTTAAATTAATAAATTGGAATTTACCTGAAAGATAAGGGTTTAGGGATGGTTGATAGTTGCTCAGTTCAACAATGCGATATTCACCAGCTGGTAGTTGCCCACTATAAATAAATGTAGAGCGAGAGACATCTGAATTTATTATTTTAATTTCGTAAATTTTATTATTTTTCTGTATTGCCGTTTTTTCTGTAAGGCTTTCTATTTTTAAAGAAGGATAAATTATTCCGCTATTAAAACTAATACTGAGTACAATAGGATTTAGTTTCTCATCTGGTTTTATAGGCTCCAGAACTCCTTTTGCTTGTTTATTTGTTATTTTCGGTTGTGGCGTCGTTGCACATGCTTGTAGAAGCACGAGCGCTATTAAGGTAACCCCTAATCTTAAATTAAATTTACTCATTTGTTGCGTATTCCGAGTTTAGAAAATATTTTAAAATAAAGTACTTACTGTGCATATTTAATCGAAGGTGATATTACTATAATTGATAGTGTTGATGTAATATTCATAGAGAATTTATGATTAATAAATTTTGAAAATAAATTGAGTCGTTAAGCTTGAAAAGAAATAAAAATTATTTTGACTTCTTGTGTGTATTAAAAATTCCGTCTCAAAGAGCTAAAGCCTGTTTTAAATAATAGTATTGACTTAAAGTGAGTTAAAACAAAATATTTAAGAAAAGAATAAAACTAACACTTAAATTTTATAGAGGTCAAATTCAATTAAAGTATATGGAATAAACATTTAACAAATTAACAGCAACCGATACTCGCCATCTTTTTCAACAGGCGCTCTATGAACACACGGCAAAACCTGTTGTGTAGGATGATCTACTGCCAAGCGCCACAAATGTCCTGTGCCTAAATTTACAGGTTGGGCGTTAGATTTAGGCTGGTAATGCAAATCAAAAAAATACTCTGCCAAAAAGGCTTCAAATTCAGCATCTGGGCCTTCATGTAATGCTTTGAGCTTTTCTCTAATTTCTGGGATTAAAACTTTTTGTTCAACCTGATCATTGGGCACAATATCGCTAGCAGCGCCGTGATAAGTACATAAAAAGGTGTCGGTTTCAATGGGGGAGCGATCAACATGAAATGAATATACGTCTGTTGAAATGAAATCTAGCTCTTCATCACGCTCATAGTTTTTAAGCAAATTAAGTACAGGCGATGCCCCAAATTCAGTTAACTGTTCGATATCTTCTAAAATAGTTTCCCTTGCCAGATTGCCTTGTTCTGAAAGGTTTAGCGCTAAAAGGTCTTCAATAGAAACTTCTGTAATATTTTCTTTTAAATGAAGTTTATTCACAATTTCTTTAAAGTCACCAACCAAATTTCTGTGCCAACACATCGCATTTGCCTCTCCTTGAAACTTTGTACTTATAAGTTCAGGGAAACTAGATACTTGTCTAATTTGATTGCTGTCAGAAAATGCATTCTTCATATGAGAATTAAATAAAATAATAGAGCATGTCTAATATTATAGCCTGAGCTTAGTCGAAAATATTCTAGTCCAGCTTATTAAGTAGATTTAACCTTACTCCAGAAGAACATTATTTGCCTCTGAAGTAAGATCTTTAAAAGTCGAGTAATTTATTTACCACTCATATTTCACACCCACTCGAAAATTGGTCGGAGCGCCGTAATAGCTATTTGTAGTGGCTAAATGGTATTTCTCATTGAATAAGTTATTAACATTAAAATTGAGCATAAGATTATTGTTCACCTTATAACGGGCCATTAAGTCGACCAAAGCGTAACTTTCTTGAGTAAATCTACCCGTTGCAGAGACTGCATTTTTCTCGTAAATCTCACTTTGCCAACGCACACCGCCACCAATAGTAAGGGCTTCATCAAGATAAGGCAGAGTATAGGTCGTAAACAGTTTGGCTGTGTTATTTGGCACACCGGTATTTAATCGGTTGTCTTGGCTATCTTTTGATAAGTTGCGGCTAAAGCTTGTGGAAACTTGCCATAAATCAGTCAACTTACCTGTCGCCTCGATTTCAAAGCCGCGGCTTTCAGTGCCAGATTCTGTCCGATATGCTTGAGAACCATCTGGGGCAAATACATCGGTTAATGCAATCGCTGTATTGTCTTCTTTAGTTTGATAAATAGCAGCTCCAACATTTAACTGATTATCAAAAAACTCACCCTTAATACCCAGCTCGGTACTATTACCTATTAACGGTTCTATATATTCGCCTGTAGGGGCCTTCTTATCTTGTGGTGAAAAAATGTTGGTGTAGCTTGCATACGCAGTCCAGTTGTCTGTGAAATCATAGGTAACACCGACATATGGAATCACCTTGCCACTTTCTTCTTGTGTTGTGTAGGTGGTTTTATTGTTAGCATCTGAATGGTTGGCTGTTACACGTTCCCAGTCTTCAATACGCGTACCTAAAATGACTGCAAGATTGTCGGTTGCTTTAAGACGAACAGCACCAAAAATAGATTGGCTACGATCATCGCCGCTGTACCAGCCGTCTATTTTTGTTTCGGGGCGGTTGGGTGTACTACCATCCCATGCAAAAATATTTTTTAGAGTGCCGTCCCATGTCATTCCATTATTCCAGCCAGAATAGGTGGGGCGTTTATTTTTACTTTTTGTGTAGGTTGTGCCGAGTACTACATCATGAGTTTGATTAAACAAATCAAATGATCCGTTTAAGGTTAAATTGAACAAGTCTTGAGTAGGACGATAATCCCAACGGGTTGCATACAACATCGCCCCGCTACCTGTGGCTTTATCAATTCCTTCACTTGAGTAGGTATAGCCTACAATTTCGTCAGAATCTGTAATGGTTCTAGACACCACACCTTTTAATTTCCAGCGGTCATTAATCTTGTGTTCAATATCTGCAAAGTAAGATGTAGTAGAACGGTCAGAACCAGTCCAACTCGCTGCCGCTGAATCTGAACGTGACCAGTCGATTAAACTCCCGTCGGTATAAAAGCTAGGTAAGCCACCTCTAGCAACGCCAGTCATGTCAATTTGTTGATAGCTAGCACCTAAACTTGCTTTGGTTTGGTCACTTAAATCGGCTTCTACTACTGCATAAGCCACTTTGCGTTCTTCGTTGTAACGGTCGATGTAAGAGTCTGATTTTTGGTAGGCAAACAGGGTACGACCACGAAGACTTCCTGACTCATTAAGTGGTGTAGATACATCAATATCGGTACGGTAAGAATCCCAAGAACCGATGTCAGCACTCACCGAAGCTTTAAAGTCCTGTAATGGTTTTTTGCGGACCAGATTGATACTTGCGCTTGCACTTCCGGCACCTGTCATTAAGCCATTTGCACCTCGCACAACCTCTACACGGTCAAATAAAGCCATGTCCTGACTTTGGAAAATACTTGAATATGAACTCATGAGCTTCACGCCATCGAGTAAATAACTATCCACTTCTTTACCGCGAGCGTAAATAGGGGAATTATCACTACCAATATTTCCGCCTTGTTTAATTGAGAGGCCTGCTGCCTGACTTACAACATCGGTTAATTGTGTCAGGTTCTGATCTTTCATTTGTTGATTGGTGATTACACTGACCAGTTGAGGCGTTTCTTTCAGACTTAATGCTAAGCCAGTAGAAGCGGTGGTCGCTTTCGCCGTATATAAACCTGAACCTTCGGTTGTTAGGTTTTCGCCATGATCAGCATTAACATGAATCGTTGCTAAATGAGCCGTGCCCGTTTCACCACCCGCTGTATCAAATTCATTATTGTTATTTGCTTTGGTTTTAATGGTTTCCAACTGAAAGACTTTGGGTTTAATCGGAGCGGGAGAAGACTTCACTCGAATGCTATAGCCGCTATTGTTGACTTTAACGGCTTCAAACGGATGATTTTGTAATAGCAGACTTAAAGCATCGTCAACAGCGTAATTGCCTTTAAGCGTTTTGCTTTTTGTTTTTGAAAGGCTGGCATTATCGTAGCTAATGGTCGTACCCGTTTGAATAGCCAGTTGTTTAATGGCCTGATCAAGTGTGCTTTGATTAATTGAAATACGATAAGTTTGCGCAGCGTAAGCAGAAGTTGTGGTAAGCGCCGTGACCACCAAGGGCGTACTCCACAGCACTGCACGTATAGCCAAAGCCAGTTTACTTTTTGCTTGATAATCCTTCATGTGGTCTTCTCGACAGAGAGTGTATTTCTCTATAAGTCGAACCAGATCAAAAAAAGGGTCACATTTTTTATCTTTTTTTAATATTTAACAGATAAGGACTGTAATAGGTCAGTTCAAGTTGATGGCTATAGGCCAAAGTTTCTAAGCTTTGCTCAGGATTTTTGAGCGAAAATACGCCCGAAATTTTTATATTTTTCAATTCCGCATCGAGATGGTAGCTTCCTTTTTTATAACGAAATAGTTCATCTAATACTTTTTGTAGTGGCCATTGATCTACGACTAAAAGTTGTTGGGTCCAATACGGCTGATCGTTATCGAGCGGAAGTGATTTTGAAATATATTTTTCATCAAAAAAAGCACGTTGACCTTGTTTTAGAATCTGCCGTTTAGAGGCGTTCTCTGGTTCAATGGCTACAGCGTGCTTATACACTTTAACCTTTGTTTGTTCGCTACTTTCTTGTCTCACTGAAAATTGAGTACCTAAGGCTTCTACTGAACCATTTTTTGTTTCGACAATAAACGGCCGATGTTGAGCATCCTTTGCAGTCTCAATATAGATTTCTCCATCAATCAGTTTTATCTGACGTGTCTCTTGCGTGAAATTTACATCGACATAGCAATTACTTGCCATAATGAGTTGTGAACCATCTTTTAACGCTACTTTTTTAATTTCCCCCACTTTGGTGTGATAGTCAGATTGCCATTTTTCCCAAGGTATGCAGTAGGCAGACAAGCCAACAATGACTAAACCCGAAAGACTTAACAGCAGATTGCGCTTTGCAGCGAGATTAAATTTTTGATTAGACTGGACTAAAGCTTCGGAAGGGAAGTTACCTGCAAGGTTTGTTAAACCGTGGCTAAACTTTTCCATTTGCTGGAGTGCTAATTGATGTTCTTTTTTTTCAGCTTTCCATTGCTCAAACTGTTGCTGCTGTAACGCTGTCATTTCCCCTGAATGCAAAAGGACCAACCAATCTGCGGCTGCATCTAAAACATGGTGAGGGATTTTCGTAATATCTGACATAGGATAGAAATTTAAGCACGTTTAACGGGTTTAATGATAGAGGTCTATACATGCCAAAAAAGCTTGTTTCATATCTCTTTTTACCGTGGCCTCAGAAATATTCATTTTTTCACTAATTTCTCGATAAGTCATGCCGTCTAGCTGAGACATCAAAAACACTTGAGCCGTTCGGGTCGGGAGTTTCTCTAATATTAAATGAACCTGATACAAGGTTTCTTGAATATAAACTTCATGCTCAGCAGAGGGGTAATATTCTTGTGGAATATATTGAAGGGCATCGAGATAGAGATTTTCAATATGCTGACGGCGCCAGTGGTCAATAATCACATGCTTGGCGATTCCCATCAGCCATGCTTGTGGCTCTTTAATTTGTTTAAAACTATATTCACTTTTTAAAGCACGATAAAACACTTCCTGACTCAGGTCTTCAGATTGATGATGATGCTGAAGTTTATGTTTAAACCATGACAAGAGCGTGCTTTGCTGAGAACGGTAAATTTGGCTAAACCATACTTGTTTATCTACATTCAGGTTCATAGCAGCGAAGTCCACAAATTTGTAATGAGTAGCACAATTAAACAAACATTTAAGATATTCGTAAATAGTAATGATAATTATTATTAATATCAATAATAGAAACTATATATTGTAAAAAGCTGGTTGAACTAATGGATGAATGGTATGGCTTGAAACAGGTTTTGTTTATAGGACTAAAAAAGATAAGTCAGCCATTTTGATGACGTGAAAAAAGAGTTGAAGGGGAGCTGGCTTTTGGCATCCAAGCCTTGTGTCAGCCTAGTAGAGACGTGTATTGTTGTATGGCTATACTTTAAATTCTAGAGGCCATTGAAAAGTGATTTTTTTTAACCACATTTATTAAACAAACGGACTTTGCTAGCAATAGTGAAAAAACACCTAATCTAAAAATAATAATATAAATAACAAAGGTGTAAGACATTAAATTTTATTGATTGAATCCTGGATTGGATAATGAATAATCAATATGGGGGACTATCAATAAATATTTTACGGTTGATTTTATGATTGCTTTGTCTTACTTAAAAAAACACAAGAAAAACTACCGTGCCATAAAGGACCAACAACTTACAATTGCTGCTAAAGCAAATATTTTTATTTGCATTATTTTTTGCTTGTTTTGGACCATATATTTCGCATTTGCACAAATGTGGCTGATTGTTTATATGGATGTGTTTTTTACACTAGTATCTATATTTAGTCTTTTTTTAATTTATATACGTCGAATTTCAGCTGGTATTCTTCTATCACAAATTGTTCTTTTGGCTTTTCCTGTGGTTTTTTGCCTAATTTTTGATGTCGCTACCCTAGATCGGCCGCGTGTGGCACACCTGTTTTTACCCGCTGGAGCCATATTAGGATATTTAAATTACCGCCGAGATCCGAGCTTTTTACAAATCGTTTTAATTATCTTATCGATCGCGTGCTTTATCTTTTTTAGTGGTAGCTCTTTTACGCTCGATAGTGCAATACCTTTATCAGAAAATATTCGTGACCATGGCGGGTGGATAGCGACATGTGTTGCTACCCTCATGATTTGTATTTCAATTTATGCCATGCAATTAGAGATACAAACAGAAAATACCATGGTGCAAGACTTACGCTTAGCACTGGCTAAAGAACAATTTGAGCTTTTTTATCAGCCGCAAATGAATTCTTCTGAAAAAATTATTGGGGCAGAAGTCTTGTTGCGCTGGCATCATCCAGTGTTGGGATACATTCCTACAAAAGATTTTATTCCGGCTGCTGAAACTTTTGATTTAATGCCTGAAATTGGGGAATGGGTATTGGTTCAGGGGTTTAAAGTATTACAAGATTGGAGTGAAAAAGAAGCGACGAAAGATCTCACACTTTCTATTAATATTAGTGCTGATCATTTCATGCAACCAAACTTTGAGCAGACCGTGATTGCCATGGTTCAAAAATATGAAGTTAATCCAGCTCAACTCATATTAGAAATAACCGAAAGTATTGCTTTAAATAATTGTGTGAGCGTCATCGAAAAAATGTATTTCTTGTCTAAACATGGAATTCAGCTTTCTCTTGATGATTTTGGTACGGGGTATTCATCTTTAAGCTATTTACAAAAAATGCCCATTAGACAAATCAAGATTGATCGTAGCTTTGTGCAAGCAGCTTTGGATGATAAACGTAGTAATAAATTAGTCACGGGTATTATTAAAATTGGACTAGATTTGAACCTTCAAGTGTTAGTAGAAGGGATTGAAACTGCTGAACAGTTTAGCGCTTTTAAAAACAATGGCTGCACGGAGTTTCAAGGCTATTTATGGGGCTGTCCAATGCCATTAAATGATTTTCTTAAACAATTACCACATCTGAATGATTTGAATTAACTTAATGTATCGTTTATAAATTCAACAAATTTTTACCTAAGTTAAAATGTGGTAAACACCTATATGTAGGTAAGTGTTTTTAAACGTAATTAGATATATTTTGTATGGCTAAGTTGAATGCTTAGAAATTTAGGTTTTGTGGAATTCATAAGACCCATTCCTATCAGGTCTGGACTTTTTAAACTATTCAAGTTCCAACTGATCATTTTTAGTGACTCTAATTTTTAACTTTGTGAATTTACATTTGTTTGCATCTAAAGCAAAATTCGAAACCTCAGTAAATAACAGAATTGTTGTTGCCAAGATCATTTTTAATTTTTACTAGATATTTAAATCACGACTGTTCTTGATATAAATCATATCAGTAAGTTTTTTAATTGAGTATTGTTTTTTAAAATAAAATTTTATTAATTAGATGCTTATGAATATTTTTTTAAAATAGACAAATCTGTCTATTTTTTATAGAATGAAGTCGATGATGACTGAGTTTTAAAATAAAAATGCTTAATAACATATATCGGATTTTAGAGTGTTTGGGTTTTCTTTCCCTACACCGTGCTGTGTATTTTCAATTTTCAAATACACTTTTAAATATCCAAGTCTTTTTACAACGCATTGATGGACAGCACAAACTCAACGCGGGTTTTTCCAGAGCTGAATTAATTTGCTTGTCGACCACGAATGCTACCATGCTGTTAAATTGGGAAATAAGTGTTTACTGAGAATTTACATGAATAATAAGAAAATTAATCATAGTTGTACTGAAGTTAGCCAAATTCTTTCATTTTGGCGCGATTTAGAAATTTTCACGATCCCTTCGGCTCCAACAGCAAAAGATAGTAATAAATTTACAAAGATAATAACTTTAAGGGTTGGTGAGCAATTACCTTGGGATAAGGCGGAGTATCAACCAACATCAAAACATATGTATATGCATACCGTTTATATTGGTGTTGCTGATCAAGAAGACCTTACTCGACTTGTTTTACGAAAGATTGTAAGGCAAGAGCTAAGTGATAAAGAACGTGAACGAATTTCTGGCACTGGTTGGTTAGCATCTTTTACTGTAAACGAAAATGGTCGTTTAAGTGAGGATAGTTATATGCCTGCCAGTTACGTATATGGGACTCAAGCTTTAAGTCGGGGAGAACCTCTTACTGATCTGAATGCAAGACTTGCTCGAGCAAAAGAGGAGTTTGCTCAGCGTTGCCATCGCTTATCTCAGTTAAAACATGAATATCGATGTTCTTGGAAGGACCTAGAAGGCGAGAGCGAATTGGTTAGATCTATTTTTGATCAAGATGACCAAGTCGGATTAGATTGGCGGTTTGTAGTTGTCACTAAACAATTGCCAAGAAAAAAAATAATAGAGAATGTCGAGCAAGAGGTTAATTACCTTAATTCATTTTATTTAGATGATCTTGATCAAATGCTGAAAAAGAGCAAGTCTAATCACGCATTTGGACAAGCCTTAACAAGATATCTTGGACCCTCCATCACTCATCATGAAAGAATAGATATTTTAAAAAATCATGAAGTTATGGGGAAGCTTGTCTGCGCTGCTCATTTACCTATTACCCGTTGGCCCGCTTCACCAGATAAACCTTTAGTGCTAGCTCAACAAGCAGTTGTTGCTCATATTGGAAATTTACTGGGTAATCAAGACGGGATTATTGGTGTAAATGGGCCGCCAGGTACAGGAAAAACAACTTTACTATGTGATGTTATTGCAACCGTTATTACTGATAGAGCTAAGCGGATCTCGGCACTTTCTACACCTGATGCTATATTTAAAAAGCCTATTCAACTCATGGGTAGAATGTTTTCTCCAATTGTAGAGGAGTTGGTACGTGATACTTCAATAGTTGTGAGTAGCAACAATAATAATGCTGTAAAAAATATTTCACAGGAGCTACCTGCACTTGGTAAATTAGATGAGAAGTACACATCAAACTCTTTATATTTTCCCGAGGTCATAAAGGGGGTATTTGATAGTCAAAAAGTACTAGATGAAAATCAAGCAATAATTCCTACATGGGGGATAATTGCTGCCGCTCTAGGTAATAGTACTAACCGTAGATCTTTTGCTCGTGCATTTTTTAAAGAAGATCATGTTACTGAGAGTGATGATGAGGATAGTAAAGATTCATTTGTATCGATGAAACAAATACTGGAAGATGCTATTCCTCGTACCGCTATTTATCGACAAGAGTGGCATAAAGCAAAGAATGAACTACTTGAATTAATTGAACTAATGGAGCAAAAGCGTTCAATTTTAATGAAAGCAGAGCGTGCGTCACTGGCGATTTTAGAATGTAGGGAGACGAAAGAAAACTTAACGCAAACGATTACGCTCAAGAATAAAAAATTAAATGAACATCAAAATGTATTTCATCAAATACAAAGTGAACTACAAGATCAGTCTATCTTAATGCAGTCTAAACAACAGATATTAGAGCAAATCCATATTTCACATGGACCTCGATTATGGGATCGTTTATTTGCACTATTTGGTTATCGGACTCACCGCATGGAAATCTATGATAAGCGGATTAATGAGGTGACTTTATCATTGCAAGAAACCACTTCACAGTATGAAAATCTAATTTATGAGAAGACTTTAAGAAATCAAACGATAAAAATCTGCGAACAAGAGCTATTAGAGTTAAATGATGAACTCATTAAGATAAGACAAGAATACGAGAGATTGAGTCATGATCTTCAGGCAATACAAACTTTAGGTGTAAAACATCTGATTGGCCCTGATTTCTGGAAATTAACGTTTGAAGAGTTGCATCGAGCTTCAGTAAATACATCGGAAATTATAGATGATACTCGGGCCCATATTTTTATTAAATCAATAGAACTACATAAACTAACGATTTTATCTAATGCCAAACGATTTTTAAGTAATTTAAGAATGGTTGGGCAAATGTTATCAGGGAATGCTAAAGGGTTGTCCTATGAGGATCGCCCATTGATTTGGGACAGCTTATTTTTTGTTGTTCCTGTTGTCTCAACAACTTTGGCTTCATTTAGTCGGCTTTTTGCTGGCTTGGGACAAGATAGTCTAGGTTGGTTATTAATTGATGAAGCGGGTCAAGCTACTCCTCAATCGGCAGCAGGTGCAATTTGGCGAAGCAAAAGAGCTATTTTAATTGGTGATCCTTTACAGGTTGAACCTGTCTTTACATTACCAGATAGCGTAGTTGAGATCTTACGCAAACAACATGATGTGGATTTATCTTGGTCCCCAGTATTTGAATCTGTACAAACCCTTGCTGACCGAATAACACCATTGGGTTCATGGATCGATGATGGTAGTGGTGATGACCAATCGAGAATCTGGACTGGCATGCCATTAAGAACGCATCGTCGTTGTGATGACCCTATGTTTTCTATTGCAAATAGCATTGCTTATGCTGGTCAAATGGTTCAGGGACGTGTCGATAGTGCAGGAAATCCTAAAGCTGTAGATATGGCCTATGACATAGGAGCCAGTACATGGTTCAATGTGGACTCAATAGATTTTACACACCCTGTTAATTCTGAAGAACTAGATGTAATGATTTACTCTTTAAGAAAGCTTGAAGAGAGACGCAAAGCTTCAGTTGATAATTCGAAAAAGAAAATATATGTAATTTCACCTTTTAGAAAAGTTATTCAAGCATGTAAAGAGCGTATTAAAGATGAAGGGTTAATAGGTGTTGAATGTGGTACTGTGCATACTTTTCAGGGCAAAGAGGCTGATATCGTATTTCTTGTGTTAGGAACAGCAAAAGAACGTATAGGAGAAGGGGCTAGAGCGTGGGCCTCTTCAACTCCAAATTTATTAAATGTTGCTGTGACACGAGCTAAGAGTCGTTTGTATATTATTGGTAATGTTCATACTTGGTCTAAAATGAGTTATTTTTCAACCTTATTTGATGCACTTCCAGTGAAAACAATTACTACTATAAATAAATCGATCGAGTTGGAATAGTTTAACGCTTTTAAAAACAATGGCTGCACGGAGTTTCAAGGCTATTTATGGGGATGTCCGATGCCTTTAAAAGATTTTCTTAAACAATTACCACATTTAAATAAATAAGCAAAAGGGCTATTTCAATAAGGATTCACTGTAACCGACATCCATAGTTAAAATTTAATTGGGCCACTCTAGATATGTAATTAAACAATTTTAAAGAGTGGCCAACTAAGCAATATGTTTGAATGTTGGAAACAAATATATCTACATACGAATTTTGCTATAGATAGATTTTATTTTCTCGGGACTGATTGCCAGCATGTGAATCGCGCCGTGAATCATTCCGTCTAACAAATGAAAGTTCACCTTAATACCGGCATCTCTCAATTTTTGAGCATATCTTTCACCATCCTCACGAACGGGATCATATTCACAAATAAAAATGGTTGCATCCGGTAGCCCCTCTAAAGACTGAGCAAGTAACGGGCTTACAAGTTCATTCTGTTTTTCACTTTCATGCGGCAAATATTGATCCCAGCAATAAACCATTGTGGATGAGTCCAAACCATAACCTTCGGCGTATTGGTTATAAGAATTGCTACTCATGGTGGCATCTAAGGCTGGGTAGAAAAGAAGTTGATGGCTCACCTTAATTTCTGGATGTTGTTTTGCCATGAGACATGTGGCCGCAGCTATGTTTGCGCCGGCACTATTTCCACCTACAGCAATATAGTTTGGATCAATTCCAAACAGTGAAGCATTCTCACTGATATAGCGGAATGCCGTAAAAAAATCATTTAAAGGTGTTGGGAACTTAAACTCTGGAGCCAATCGATAGTCCACAGAAAATACAACTTGTTGAGTGGATTCTGCTAATAACCGACACGAGCGGTCCCATGCGTCTAAACTTCCAAGGCACCAGCCTCCACCATGAGCAAAAACTAAAGCGGGCCGTTGCTCAGCGTTTTCTAGTGAATATGGAACATAAACACGAACCTCAATTTCCATATCATCTGAAACAGCAACATGAAAACTTTGTTGGTAGCTTGCATCATGTTGAATGCCTTGCTGATCAATAATGTCTTTATTTACTTGTTCCCTTAGCTCTTGCAACGAGTTTACGGCTTGTGCGGTTGGTCTGGACTTAAGCCAGCTTTCAATTTCAGCAAGTAGAGGCATCGCTTTTTTCCTGCTGTAAAAAATCTAAAATGAGTGAACTAAATTTTTCTGACTGTTCTTCCATAATGAAATGACCGCAGTCTTTTACAATTGTACTGGTTAAATGCGGTGAAACCTTTTTCATGGTTTCATAAGGTGCATTATCTGTGGCATGTTCAGCGCCTATGGCTAAAACTGGCATGTCTAAGCTTTTAGTTTCTCTGATTTTATTTTGACGTATGGTCTCTGGAATAGAACGGTAATAATTAAAACCCGCCGTTAATCGACCCGGAATTTTATAGGCTTCAATATAAGTTTCAATCGCCACTTTATCTTTGTGCCACGACCATTTATCAAACATATAATTTAAATAAGTATCTTCACGGCCCGCGATTAAGGCTTCGGGTAAATCTAAGGTCTGGTTAAACATGAAGTGCCAAAGAAAGATATTTTCACTCGGCTCAACAAAAATAGGAGGTGCGGGCGCTAAACCGGGAATCACTGCTTCTGTTACCGCAAGACGAGTCACTGACTCAGGAAAGTCAGATGCAAGCGCATAGGCAACCCACATACCAATGTCATGACCAACAACCGAATAAGTTGGATACTCAAGTTCAGTCATCAGCATTGATAAAATTTTAGCGATACGCCCCGTATCGTAACTTCCATCCAGTGGAGCTGAATTTCCTGTTCCGGGTAAATCAACTGCGATTGCTTGATAACCCTGTTTCGCTAGTTCGATCATGACTTTGTGCCACGCGTACCATGTCTGCGGCCAACCGGGAATAAGCAATACAGCTGGACCTTCCCCTAAGGTGACGTAGTGTAATTTTTTACTTTCGATGTGAGTGTAATGATGTTGGAATTCGTTATACGAGTTTTCATTGAATAGGTGAGTTTTCATGTTGATCTTTTACGATTCCTTAAATACCTAATAACTGATTAATTTGAGTCTGATTCACAGGGGCAGCAGCAAAGTCATCAAACACTTTATCGGTGACATGAATAATATTTTGCTTAATAAACTCTGCGCCTTCGCGTGCGCCATCATCTTTATTTTTAAGGCAGCATTCCCACTCCAACGTTGCCCAGCCTTCGTAGTCGTAATGTGCTAACTTGGAAAAAATCGCTTTAAAGTCAACTTGACCATCACCCGTAGAGCGGAATCGAGCCGCTCGATTTCCCCAGCTTTGATAGCCGCTGTACATCCCTTGGCGGCCTGTTGGATTAAATTCGGCATCTTTAACATGAAACATGCGAATGAAATCTTTATAGATATCGATATATTCCACATAGTTCAGTTGCTGCAAAACAAAATGGCTTGGGTCAAAAAGAATATTGCAACGTGGGTGGTTATGAGTACGCTCTAAAAACATTTCAAATGTAATGCCGTCATGCAAATCTTCACCGGGGTGAATTTCATAGCAAAGGTTGACGTCTTGTTCATCACAAGCATTCAAAATAGGAAGCCAACGACACGCTAATTCATCAAACGCCGTTTCGATGAGTCCTGACGGTCTTTGAGGAAATGGAAATACATAAGGCCATGCCAAAGAACCTGAAAATGTTCCCATGTCTTTAAGTCCTAAGCGGGCAGATGCTTGAATTGAAGCGAGCATTTGCTGTTTTGCCCACTCGGTTCTAGCCGCTGAATTGCCATGCAAATGAGATGGGGCAAAGTTATCGCACATTGAGTCATAAGCAGGGTGCACAGCCATTAACTGCCCAAAAATATGAGTCGTTAACTCACTAACTTTTAAGCCATGATTGTTTAAAGTACCTAATATTTCATCGCAATAATCTTGGCTTTCTGCTGCAAAATTGACATCAAATAAACGCTTATCCCAAGCAGGAAGTTGTACCGCTTCAAAGCCTTGGTTTGCTACCCAAGCAGCAATATCTTCTAGACGGTTAAAAGGGAAAACATCATCGCTAAATTGAGCAAGATGAATACTAGGGCCTTTGATGGTTTTCATAATAAACCTTAATTAGTTGTTGATCGACAAACAATAGGCTGAATTTTGGATAAAAACAACTTTTTATTTGAAAATCAAAACAAAACGGGACTATTTTGAATAAATCTCATTGATTTATTTGTGAAAATATTTTTTTCGAATAATAATGAAAAGACGTACTAAGTTTGATGAAGGGTCATTATGGCTGGCAGACCAAGAGAGTTTGATCGAGAAGAAGCCCTCGTAAAAGCGAGAGATTTTTTCTGGCTTCATGGCTATGAAGGCACATCAATGTCAGATTTAGTTGAAGCTTTAGGGATTGCCTCAGCTCGAATTTATAAAGCATTTGGCTCAAAAGAGGCTTTGTTTAGAGAGGCCGTAAATCACTACGAAAAAAATGAAGGTAACTTTGCGTTAAATGCTTTAAAGCAAAAAAATATTAAAGATGTAATCAACCAATTATTTAAAGATGCACTAGCGCTTTACACGCAAGCCAATCACTCGTATGGGTGCATGGTTGTGTCCGCAGCGAGTGTGTTAGGCGAAGAAAACCAAGCTGTTTTAGACTGGATGAAAGCACAACGTATTGCACGGGGGCAGAGTCTGGTTGATCGATTTGTTCAGGCAAAATCAGACGGTCAATTGGTGGCAGAGGCTGACCCTAAAACCTTAGGGCAATATTACGCGCTCGTTCTACATGGATTATCTGTTCAAGCAAGAGATGGATATTCGCAAGAAGAGCTTTCTCGGGTCATTAATTTTGCATTAAAAAATCTAGATCAATATGTTGTAAGCGTTTAATAAGCTGGTGTTTACTTTAATGAAAATAAGTCATCATTAGTTTTGATAAATAGCTCTTTATCTAGCACATCACATTCTTTATTTTTCAAACATATGTTGAGACAAGAAATTAACAAATGCTCGAACTTTTGGAGAGGGATGTTTACTTGCTGGCCAGAGAATATTAAATATGCCTGTTCTATCCACAAACTCCGGTAATACTTGAACTAATTGATTAGTATTCAATAATTCTTTGATAGAAAAGTCAGGCAAGCAAGCAATTCCTCGACCTTTAAGTGCAAAGCAAACTCGTGTCTCAATATTATTACAAATCATCGATATCGGCAGTTGTAAGTCCAGTTCATTTTCAGTTGTTTTTAGGGGCCATTTCTCAAGCTTGCCGCTATGAGAAAATCGATAATGTAAACAAGAGTGTTTTAATAAATCAGCAGGTACAGTGGGCGTTCCACGTTGAAGTAAATAGGCAGGAGAGGCGACAAGTAATTGTCTAAAAGTCCCCAGTTTTGAGGCTTTTAAACGTGAATCTGTTGGAATACCTGTCCGAACAACAGCATCAAATCCTTCTTCAATCACATCTACCAATCGGTCTGTAAAATCAAGATCTAATTCTATTTCTGGATATTCCTGCATAAAGTCACCAAGTATAGGTAATACGAGTGAACTTACTAAAGGCAAACTCACACGTAATCGTCCTTGTGGAGACTTGATTGCTTGCGATAACTCCATTTCTGCTGCTTCAATTTCAGCCAGTATGCGTCGACTACGTTCTAAAAATAATATTCCTTCAGCAGTCAGATTAATACTACGTGTATTACGATGAAAAAGTCGTACACCAATCTTTTCTTCAAGGCGAATCAAGCTCTTACCAACAGCAGAAGCTGAAATTCCTAATGAACGTCCTGCCGCCACAATACTTCCAGTCTCAGCGATTTTAACGAATACGGTAAATCCATTCAGGCTATCCATTCTTTTCTCCTTATTACGGAACAAAACTTCCGTATAACAAGGAACTATAACCGACTTTTTCTTTAATAGGAGACTTCCTAGTATATAAATCTCGAATATGAAAAGAAGTTTTTACTATGATTTCTAAAGAGTCCGTATCAAATAACACCGTACCATCGACCTCTTTAAGCCTCGTTCAAAATGTTGTTCAAAAAGCGATAGATAATAACCAGTTAGTAGGTGCTACGGTTATTGTGGCTCAACATGGGAAAGTGATACATCGTGAAGCATTGGGGTTATCTGATCGAGAGCGATCAATATCAATGACAACGGATATAGTCTTCCGTTTAGCTTCAGTGAGTAAGGTTATTGTTTCAACCGCTGCTTTAGTTTTAGTTGCTCAAAATAAACTGAACTTAGATGAATTCATTCATCATCAATTACCATTTTTTCAGCCTAAATTAGAAAATGGAAAGTTTGTACCGATTACTTTACGCCAACTACTCAGTCATACGGCAGGTTTAAATTATCGTTTTCTTGAACCAGATATCTATGGTGCATATTCACAGGCAGATGTATCTGATGGCATGGATTCATCCAATATTAGTTTGGAAGAGAACGTACGTCGAATTGCTACCGTACCTTTACTCTATGAACCAGGGAAAGGATGGGGATATTCTTTAGCAACAGATGTATTAGGCGCATTAATCGAAAAAGTATATGGCAAGCCTTTAGATCAAGCGGTTAGAGAGTTAGTCACTGATCGATTGAAAATGAACAATACTGGTTTTGTTGTACCAGATAACCAACATGTAGCAACTGTTTATGTGAGTGATAGTCCTGAACCTCATATTTTATTAGAAGAAGAGGTTGTTTCACCATTTGAAGGATGTGTTGGAATTAGTTTTAGTCCACGCCGTATTTTTAATTCGCAAGCATTTTTCTCAGGTGGCGCAGGAATGGCTGGAACCGTTGAGGATTTTTTTAGCTTATTAGAAGCTCTTCGTCAGGATGATTCATTATTTTTACCCACTGAATTAATTGATGAAATGGCAAAAGATCAAACGGGTGGTTATGAGTTACCTAATGCGCCGGGCTTTGGTTTTGGTCTCGGATTTTCAGTATTAAGAAACGCTCAGCAAGCACTATCACCAGAATCAGAGGGAACATGGCGTTGGGGAGGCGCTTACGGTCATTCATGGTTTGTCGATAAAAAACATAATCTGAGTGTCATCGCATTTACAAACACACTTTATGAAGGCATGTCTGGAAAGTTTGTTACAGACCTACGCGATGCAGTTTATAAAGCGATAGGAGTAGTCGAATGAGCAGCTCGCATTCAAATGATCGATTGCCTATCGTTTCTTTACTCATCCTCGCTATGGCAGCCTTTGTTACGATCTTGACAGAAGCGTTACCTGCGGGGTTATTACCTCAATTAGCTTTGGGTTTAAATATATCTGAACCCTTAGCAGGACAAACAATCACGATATATGCGATTGGGTCTTTATTAACAGCCATTCCATTAACGAATGCTACCCAAAGTATTCGTCGTAAACCCTTGTTATTAATTGCTCTAGCGGGTTTTGCTTTCACAAATCTAATTACAACGCTATCTACCAGTTATCTTTTAACAATGGTTGCCCGATTTTTGGCCGGTGTTTCAGCAGGGTTACTTTGGGCCTTGCTAGCTGGTTATGCAACGCGAATGGCACCAGAACACTTAAAAGGGCGTGCGATAGCAATAGCAATGTTAGGAACACCATTGGCTTTGTCTCTAGGTGTGCCAGCAGGTACTTACCTTGGTCAATTGTTCGGTTGGCGAATGGCTTTTGGTGTTATGAGTATTTTTGCGATTATTTTAGTGGTGTGGGGAAGTCTCACACTACCTGACTTTGAAGGGCAGGCTACTGGTAAACACATATCTTTAAAACAGGTATTTATTTTACCCGGTGTCAGACCTATATTATTTACTGTTTTAAGCTTTGTGCTTGCGCATAATCTTCTATATACCTATATCGCTCCGTTTTTATCAATTGCTGATTTATCTAAAAATACGGACATTATTTTACTGATATTCGGCTGTTTATCATTATTCAGCATCTTCATTACAGGTGTGTTGATTGACCAACATTCACGCCTATTAACACTCACTAGCATCATATTATTTGGCTTTTCTGCTCTTTTACTTGCGGTGATGGGGAATTATGCGGTTATCGTTTATGTGGCAATCGGAATTTGGGGTATTGCGTTTGGTGGTGCTGCGACATTGTTTCAAACTGCATTAGCGAAGACTACAACCAATATGGCTGATATTGCTCAATCAATGTTAGTGACTGTTTGGAATATCGCTATTGCTGGCGGGGGAATTATTGGTGGCTTCTTACTGAGTAATGTCGGGGTGAGTTCTTTCCCTCAAGTACTTTTAATATTGTTATTTATTACATTCATTGTTGTTTTAAGAGCGAAACAATATGGGTTTCGCTAAAAACGACATATTCGATTATGAAAGAAGAACTCCAAATATAAGAGTTCTGCCTTACAGTGAGTTTTTAATTAATCAAATTGAGTAACTTCTGGTATTAACTCTAAATAATCAAAAAATTTCTGTATTTGTTCTTCTGTTACCCGTGCTGTAGAAATGGGCGGCAACTCATTTCTACCAAAGAATCCAACTTCAGGTGTTTCAATATTTGGTGTAGGCACTTTATAAATATTAATATTTCTACTCTTCATATAAATTTGACTTAATCATGAGCGGTAAACCAAGACTACTTAATAAGCTAGTTCGAGAATTTGGTACATTCTTATTTTCTAAATCAATAAGCTCGATAAATGCTTTATTAAATTGTTTTCTAGGATATTTTCCTAAAATTTTATTTCTAAAAGAGACGGGGAGTTTATATAGACCGTCACCAATCACATCGCATGATGCACCTTGCTGTAATAGCGTAATTTCTGCTGGGTCAGAATGATCTATATAACCATTCATATGTAAGCAGATAGCATCTCTAATAACTTCACTTTTCTTCTCATCAAAGCTATGTTCTTTAGCCTTTAGCTCAAATTGTTTGGCACTCTCGTAGGTAAAACAATTACAACCTTTACTATGAATATGTTGCTCAGTTAAGCCAATATCATGAAAAAGTGAGGCTACTAAAAGTGATTCATGGTCAAATTGCTGTTTTTGTATATTGCCTAAGGCAGCTCCCCAAAAGTAGGTGCGCCATGAATGATTGTAGATAGATATATTTGCTTTAGCCTCTAGTTCATCAAGCGCGACTTTAACCATTTGAGTATCTGGTATTACGATCTGATCCATATCAAAATCATGGGAAGTTTTGAACCGAAAGTAATTTATTTTTATAGAGGCCATAATACTCGGCAGCATAATTTTTTGAATTAACTTAATTTTCTCTTTGAAACTGAGCTGACCATTTGTAGCTTGCATCCAGTTATATGAACCAATTCTTATAGTTTTCATTATTAGATCTCATTTTAGAGTAATTACTCTAAAATATTATCATAGATGATTTTTTGCAAGTTGTATCTTTTAAGACATCGATAGAGCTTTGATTGATAGGCGTTTTATAAACCCCAATTTAACAATAAATTTTAATTATTTACCCTTACTTTTTAATGATCTATTTTAAAGCAAATGTCATTTTGCGTGCTTGACTGAAAGAGGGTTGAATACTATTCTTTGCCTGCTGGCCTACATTGCCAGTCGGTTTTAGCAGACCGTTTTAGACCACATCAGGATTATTTCTTCTGAGGAATAGTCTTGTGTGAGCATCTCGTTCCCTCCCGTTGCGGTAGGACGGGAGTGGGACACCCTCGGGTGTGCTGGAGTCTAACCAGTCTGCTAACCCTCTTCCGTTCTGCCACCATAATTTATAATGTCTGGCAGAACTCCAATTACAAAGGAGCTGGCTTTGCACATCCATTATTTCTTGGCAACCTTTGCCAAAAGCTATAACGACACAACTTAAAATTTTAAAGCAGTTTGATGGCTATTAGGCTTTTCAGACTTTAAATCATTTTGTCTAAAAACTTAATCAACAATAAAACTTGAGATGTGCCAAGCACAGTCTTTATGGGCTTTGCTATGCCTTTTTTCTCCCAAAAAACGGCAGCGGTTTTTATATCTCATTTATATACAACAATAATTTTTTATAACGGTAAAACTATGCCACATTCAGACCTACCATTTCGTGCTTTAAGCGTACTTCACTCAGCAAGATATCTTTTTAATCAATACGGTTTTCACAATGTCGGTGTAGACCGAATTATTGAGTCGGCAAATACTACCAAAGCCACGTTTTATAATTACTTTCACTCAAAAGAACGCCTTATTGAAATGAGCTTAACCTTTCAAAAAGATGGTCTTAAACAAGAGGTCATTTCGATTATCTATATTCAAAAAGAATTAACTCTAGTCGAAAAACTGCGCAAAATTTACTTTTTACATGCCGACTTAGATGGGCTTTATCATTTGCCATTTAAGGCTATTTTTGAAATTGCGAAAGCACATCCAAAGGCTTATCAGACCGTAGTTGACTATCGAAATTGGTTGATCAGTGAAATCTATAATTTGCTTTTAACCACCAATGCAAATGCTTCAAAACAAGATGCACACATGTTTTTGTTTGTGATTGACGGTGCGATGGTTCAACTTTTAGACCCCAATAAACCAGATGAAAGAGAAAGGTTGCTTGAATATTTTTTGGTGGGGTTTGGGTAGGGAGTTGATAAGTGAAGTGATATAGAAAAGCTAAGCCCAAATTTGATTTTGTGTTTAACCACATGAAATAAAGGTTTCCATTTGTTAGTTTAAAGTTTATTGATAGCAAATATAATATGCGGGATGTAAAAATAAAATTTCAGTTACTCTCAGGGAGAGCAAGATGTTTTAATTTATTGCATTTTAATATCAATGGGTAATTAAATTTATTAATTCTAGAAGTTTTCAATGCCAGTATCTAATACGGAGAGTATTTTACTTGAAATGATTGAAAGGCTGTTCTTGGCTAATGATGTGTAAAAAAGGATTGTTCATTATTATTTAGTTTTTTGTTTAAATAATATTGTTAAAATGTTATAAATTAGATAATTTTTTTTAATTATTTAGAAATGGTCATTTTTCATGAGTAAGAAAATAAAAGTATTAGATATCTATTTAGACACTGATAACCCTAGACACGATCCAATAAATGACCAACTTGAAATTATCTCACACTTATTAAAAGAAGAACGAGTTAAAAACTTGGCTAAGGATATAGCTGAAAATGGAATTAGTCCGATTGAGTTGTTGGCTGTAGTTAAGGACAAAAGCAATAAATATATTGTGGTTGAAGGTAATCGTCGTATTTGTGCGCTAACATTATTGAATGACCCCGAGAAAGCACCTAATCAGACTTTAAAAGACTACTTTAAGAAATTAAGGGCTAAGTCTGCGTTAATACCAGATTCTGTCAATTGTGAGGTATTCGATCACAGAGAGAAAGCAGATTTATGGATCGAACGTCGTCACGAAGGGGAACAATCTGGTGTTGGCACTAGACAATGGAATGCTGTACAGAAAACGAGACATAATGCTCGGTTGCAAAGAAGTGATGACAACACTTTGGCACAAGCTATTATTGATTATGCAATAAATAATAATTTAATCAAAAATAATGAAACTGGTCGTATATTGACAACCGCCTCACGATATTTAGGTAATCCTTTTTTTAGAAAAACTATAGGTATTGCAAGTTCTCGTACTGATTTAAATGTTCAAATTACAACTACACTTTCCGAATTCGAAAAAATAATTACTAAATTTTGTTCAGATTTGATTGTGAGTGCAGATCCTAACAGTCTTGAAACGATTGTATCTTCTCGATCTAGTAGTTTGGCGGTAGAGGAGTATGCTAGAAAACTTATACATGATGGTTATGCTCCAATAACACATTTTAAAGCGTATCTTTTAAAGGAAGCAATTCGAGAAGAACTTTTAGAAGAAAGAGTAACT